>JAJYAX010000065.1 GCA_021779275.1 Deltaproteobacteria bacterium
CCCTTGGTGCAGCTGTCGCCCAAGCTGCTCGTGGTCTAAAAAGATTAGAGCTAATGCCTGAAGGGCTGCAATCTTTAACCGGCTGGCCATGGATATTAGGCTCATCTTGAACGCAAATTGGAATAAAGAGCCGGGCCTAAACTTCCGAAGCCTGGAAATACAGTTGATCAACGATAAGGGCGAGAAGTTCCAACCGGATCAGATCAAGTCTCTCTTTGAAAATCCCGCAGTAGGGTTTGAAGTAAAAGCCGTTGGGGCATATTTCCAACATAAGGAAGCAAAATTAAACTATGATCAGTTCTTATCACCTGAATCAATAGAAAATGCTCAAGAATATATCAACGATCACAAAACCGATTTGAAAAAAGCCGAAGATGAATACGGTGTGGATAGAGAAGTGATTACGGCGATCCTCCTTGTTGAAACCCGATTTGGCAAGAATGTTGGATCAACATCCGTGCTTGGGGCACTTTCGACCATGGCCGCCCTTGAGGATCCAAAAATCCGGGAACTGTTTTGGAAACAAATCCCTAAGGACAATCGTATCTCAAAAGAAAAATATGAAATTAAGGCGGCTCAAAAAGCAAAATTGGCATATAATGAGCTGAAGGCCTTTATCAAGTATGTTCAACAAGAAGGTCTTGATCCTTACTCGATACCCGGCTCATATGCAGGAGCTATGGGAATATCACAATTTATGCCCAGCAATATTCTTGCTCTGGCCAAAGGAGATGATCAGAATGGCCATATCAATCTATTCCATCACGAAGATGCTATTTTAAGCGTTGCCAATTTTTTAAAGCATTATGGTTGGAAGCCGGGCATTACCCGGGAAAATGCTTACGAGGTGGTGTATAATTACAACCATAGCGAATATTATGTAAATACCATCCTGAAAATAGTTGAAAAATTAAAGGGGTAGAAGATCAGGTTATTTAAAAAAGCAACCTATCGAGAAAGCATTACTTTCCTTCGATCTTTTTTATCTCTGAGGTTTCGTCTGGATTCTTTTCCGGCTCATTTATCGCTTTCTTGAAGCTCTTGATGGCATGTCCCAGGGATTTTCCAAGCTCGGGGAGTTTCCCTGGCCCGAAAATAATCAATACGATAACTAAAATTACCAATAAATGCATTGGTTGAAATAAACCTTCAAACATATTTTTATTCCTTTCAAGTTAGAATAATTGAATTACCAAATTCATGTAGAAGATTACACCAGAATCAACAAAACGCCAGTCTGATTAATCATGAAAAATTATTTTTTCCCATATAATACTCATCCCATCAAAATTTAATAAAATCCACAATGATATTCTGATCTTTCAATAACCGGTCATATCGATTCAAAAACAATTACTATCGAGATAATCGCTAAAAAGCTGATCCCGATAAGAAAAATAATATCCGCGATTTTTTCATAGATTTCGGATTGGCTCGTGGAGCGTATCGACATATAAGATATGATGCTTGAAACAAGAAACAGAGGTATTGCTATCCCAAGAAACTCATCAATAAGGGTTTCTGATGAGAGTTTTGAGAGTCTGATAAAACTCAGTAAGACAAAGCAAAGGCCTAATAGGTTGGATGAGGTAGGCAAAATATGTTCTGCCCTGCCATTTTTATCTTTATGTTCACTCATTGCTACTCTCCATCTAAAAAATCAGGGTTCCGACAACCACATAAAAAAAATGAGGCTACCAACAATATAAAACGCCATTTCTAACCATACTTTTTGTTTTCGGACATAGTTTTCTTCCGTAAAATTTTATTTAATAATTTACTTCAATGCTAATAGATACATAGGGTTAACGCACAGGTGATGTACCCACAGCGTCCGGAGTTTGAATCCAACCCCCGCCTAAGGCCTTGTAAAGGGCGACCAGCTGGGTGGAAAAAGTCTGTGTGCTGCTCGCAAGGGCGTCTTCTGTTGTGTATAAAGACCGCTGGGCTTCCAGAACGTTTAAAAAGTCCGCCTCACCCTGAACATAAAGTGCTGTGGATAGTTCAACCGACTTTTGATTGAAACCAACCGCCTTGATCAACGCATCGCGGCGCTCCTGTTCCTTATTGGATGCAATTAATGAGTCCTCTACCTCCTTTAGGGCGGTGAGCACAGTCTGCTGGTAGGTAATAAGGTCCTCCTCATTGAGCGTCTCCTGCAGTTTAATATTGGAACGGATGCGGCCCATGTCAAATATGGGCAGGCTTGCGGAAGGGCCAAATGACCAGATCCGGTTGCTCCAGCTAAAAGACGGTCCTGGATTTCTTGATTGAAGAACGGCGGAGCCCGACAGCGTGAACTGAGGGTACAGATCAGCCTCTGCCACACCGATGCGGGCTGTAGAGGCATGAATTTGGGCTTCAGCCAATCGAATATCCGGACGGCGGCGAAGCAGGTCTGAAGGGACGCCCACCGGGACAGTCGGTGGTGCGCCGGGGATGGGCGCTCTAGTGGATAGTTCCTCGACCAATGATGAGGGTTCCATCCCGAGTAACACACTAAGACTATGGATCGACTGACGAGCTGATGCCTCAAGAGCGGGGATCTCCGCGGAGATTGTCGCTACCTGAGCTTCGGCATTGGCGACATCCAATCCGCTGACAAATCCGGTTTGAAACCGTTGCTGAGTCAGGTCGACACTATTTTCCTGGGATTTGAGGTTTTGCTGCGCAATGTCAATCCGCTGCTGGAAACCGCGAAGCTCTATGTAATTTAAGGCCACCTCCGCAGTCAATGTGACGAGCACATCGCGTCGATTTTCGATGCTGGCTTGAAGATCGGCATCAGCGGCCTCAATACCCCGCCGGACACCGCCAAAGATATCGAGTTCCCAGATAGCGTCAAATCCAGCCTGGTATTGATTAGATTCTGTCTGGTTGTTACCAGTCGCAGCCGCTCCAAGGGACCGGCTGCGCTCGTATGAACCGCTGGCATTAACCGCCGGGCCGATGCCTGACACCGCGACTCCTCTTGCCGCTCTGGCCTGGCGGACCCGGGCTTCAGCCAGCTTCAGGTCAAGATTGGAACCAACGGCCCTTTCAACCAGCGAAGTCAATGTGGGATCATTAAAAACCTTCCACCAGTCGACCAAATTCTTTTCGGCCGTTTTCGACGGCAAGGCCTGTCCATCGGGGGCCGGGCCGGTCCAGTTGGCAGGCACCTTTACTTGGGGGGGCTTAAAATTAGGACCTACGGCGCAACCTGTGAGGAGAATAAGACAGAGGTATATGGAAAAAGTCCGGCTTAACCGATTTTGATTATTTATATAAAGCATATATCAACTCCCATATAGAGCAATAGTCAGTACAATGATTATTCATATCTTAAAGCCTCAATTGGGTTTAATCGGGAGGCTTTCCATGCCGGGTAGAATCCAAAGGTTATGCCGACGCTGCCTGAAACCAGTACCGCAGCCGCAATGGCCATCGGCGATGTTTTTATCGGCCAGTGAAGCAGCATTCTAACCAGCATAGATCCTCCATGCCCCAGCAAAATGCCCAAGGCCCCGCCCACCAGGCAAAGGGCAACAGATTCCACCAGAAACTGCCGGAGGATATCCCGACCACGGGCACCGACTGCCATGCGCAGGCCAATCTCCCGCGTTCGTTCGGTCACCGATACCAGCATGATGTTCATGATTCCCACACCGCCCACAACCAGTGATATCATGGCCACACAGAGCAAAAGCTTAGTCATCAGGGCTGTCGTATCCGAGATGGTTTTGGACATTTCCGTCATGTCGCGGACATTGAAATCATCGTCTTCTCCCGGACGAATATGGTGTCGCTCATGAAGCAGTTCGGTAATCTGATTGATGGCCATCGGAATTTCCTCAGTTGAATTGGCGGCGGCCAGAATCTGATCTACAGTCTCGAATCGAACCGGCATCGGGTTGTCGGCCTGCTGTACGTCGGAAGTCGCAGGATATAGGCCGGACTCATCTCCAGGGTAGAGATTACTCAGCGTATTGACCGTTGTGCCTGAGGTACTGCTGCTAGTGGAACTCTGATTGACGTTTCCCAGCGTGGAACCCGAAACCCGGTACTTGATCGTCGTCCACGGCGCAAGAATAGTGTCATCCTGATCCATTCCCACCATGTTGGCGCCTTTTCTGCTGAGCACGCCGATCACTTTAAAAGATATATTTTTTAAACGGATCGCTTTGCCGATGGGGGATTCACCCTGAAACAGCTCTCTGACAATAGTCTGCCCCAGAAGACAAACTTTGTTGGCGTTTAAGATATCGCGCTCGGAGAACGATTCTCCTTCGGCAAGATCAGTCCAGTCCCGAATGGCCAAAAATGCAGGGGTGGTGCCGGATATGGACGAGGGAACCCAGTTCCGGCCTCCATATACGATCTGAGCCCTGGCACGGACAATCGGTGCAACATTGCGGATAGCGGGACATTCCCGGGCGATTGCTTCACAATCTTTTGGCGTCAAAGTCATGACGCTGCCCGCGCCGAAAGAGACGCCGCCGCTGGAAGCTGTGCCGGGCAGGATCAGGATAACATTAGCCCCCATGCTCGAAATGCTTTTTTTTATTGCTTCCGCGGACCCGGCGCCGATTTCCATCATGGCAATCACCGCCGCAATCCCAATCACGATCCCCAATGTCGTGAGCATGGCCCGCATCGGATTTCGACGAAGCGCCTTGAGTGCTGTTAGAATCGAACGATAGGCCTTCATCGGGCACCCCCTGTTTCCGCAGCTGAAGCGCCGGGATCCTCCTGCGTTGCTTTCGGACTTTGCCGCTCGGTATCATCGCCATCTACGATCACGCCATCGCGAATACGGATAATACGCCTCGCATGCCGGGCAACATAGGCATCATGGGTTACCATAATAATGGTGACCCCATCCTCTTCATTGAGTTGCTGGAAAACCTTAAGCACTTCATCGCTCGTTTTAGAATCGAGATTACCGGTCGGTTCGTCGGCAAAAAGAATCGGGGGACGATTGATCAGGGCGCGGGCAATGGCCACGCGCTGCTGCTGACCGCCGGAAAGCTGGGAGGGTTCATGCCCCATCCGGTCTCCCAGTCCCACCCGGTCAAGCATTTTCGCCGCTCTCTTTCTGGCAATCCGATCAGACAGATGATCCTGGGTGTAAGTTAACGGCATCGCCACATTTTCCAATGCGCTGGTGCGGGGAAGGAGGTTGAAGTTCTGAAACACAAAACCAAATTTTTGGTTTCTAAGAACAGCGCGCTGGTCGGCGGAAAAGCGGGATACTTCCTCCCCTTCTATCCAATATTCACCGGAAGTCGGTTGATCCAGGCATCCCAGGATATTCATCAACGTGCTTTTCCCTGATCCGGAAGCACCCATTAAGGCGATCAATTCCTTATGTGAGACCTGAAATGACACCCCGTTAAGCACCGGAACGGTTATGTCGCCCAAATTATAACTTTTTGTAATATTCCGAATTTCAATAAGTTCCATTTATCGTGCCCCACTGCTTCGGCCACCCCTCATGAATTGCGGCGCAAACGGGTTTTTGGTATCAGCCTGGCCGGAATCCTTTGTTTGAATTCCCGTAACGATTTTCATTCCTTCAGTAATGCCCTCACCTTCAACTTGCGTCATATTCCCATCGTTAACCCCCACCCGGACATAGACAGGCTGAACATATTGCCCCGCAAGAATCCAGAGGACACCCTGATTATCATTTTTCCCTGAGGGTTTTGCGCCATTTGCCGCAGGCTGTCTGGATGCTTCGGACTTTTCTTTTTGCGCGAGTATACCTTCAGAGCTTTTACGAAACGCCGGATCAACCTGTTGAGCCGACGGCATCCAGCGCAGGGCGGCATTCGGTACTTCCCAGACATTTTTTAAGTGCTTGATTTCAAACTTAACATTAGCTGTCAGATAAGGGAGCAGGCGGACGTTGGAGTTGTCGGTAAGAATCTCCACGGTATAGGTCACCACATTCTGAGTCATGGAGGCATTGAGCCTTACCTTACCTACTGCTCCAATAAAATTTTCCCCAGGGAACGAGTCTACGGTAAACGTCACCGGCTGACCGGGATATATTTTGCCGATATCCGCTTCGTTGACCGCCACCCAGACTTGCATACGCGTTAAGTCTTTGGCGATCAGAAAAAGACTGGGTGTGTTCAAACTTGCGACTACAGTCTGCCCGATGTTGACCCTCCGGTCGATGATAACGCCTTTGACCGGCGATTTGATAGTGCAGTACCCGAGATTCTGTTTTACATGATCAAGCGCCGCTTCCGTCTGTGACACGTTGGCTTTTGCCTGAAGGACTCCCGCTTCTGCCGAACTGACATTGGCCTCCGCTGTCTCAAAAGCGGCTTGATAGGCGTCATAGCTCGACTGGGCCAGGGCTTCTGACGGCCCGAGCTTCTTGGCACGCTGCCAGTCACGGTCTGCCTGGTTTAATTTGGCCCTCATTTGCGCCAGATTAGCTTCAGAGGTTTTGATAGCCGCCCGGGCGGCCTGAAGCTGGGCATCCGTCTCAGCGACTTGCGAGGCATAAAGGGAATCATCAATTCGGGCAAGAATCGTCCCTTCTTCCACAATCGATCCGTAATCCACAGTCTTCCCATTGACGTCCTTTCCGAATGAAAGGATCTGCCCCGCAACCTGTGCACCAACGTCCACCACTTCCTCCGGTTCCACTGTTCCGGTGGCGTCAATGGAAGTCAGCATATCGCCGCGGGTTATCTCCGTGGTCTTAAAGGAAACTCCGTTTTTGTGGTCTTGCTCGAGATACCAGCCAGTTGCACCGGCAACAATTCCAATTACAATCAGCCCCCATACAACTTTTTTAATCCATTGTTTCATTATTTACCTCCGAGATGCCCGTTGTTGTTTATTCATCGATGCAGATTTATGTGATCTTTGTTACTTTTGCGTATTTCCTGGATTCCCGCCAGGCTGAACCGGGTCACATGATCTGCCAAGACTTTCACATCTTCTGTTAAGGTTACTTCAACTCCGGGTATTTTCGGGCTCCGGGACGCTTTTTTCTGAAGACGCGCGCGAAGCAAAGGGCCAAAGCACTGAGCTCTAACACTCATGAGACAAAGGCGGGCCTGTTGCTCCGTTGCCTGTTTGCCAAGCAGTTCATGGATGATGGAAACAAGACGCTGAAAGATCGGCTTGATGGATTCCTGAATGATGTCGGTCAATAAACCTGTTGGATTGGCCATTTCTTTGTGCATGATGTCAAAAGCCTGGCTTTTTGGATCGACGACACGTCGTATGACCGATAATATCCATCCATAAAGCCGCTTTTCGGCTGCGGCTTCCGGCGGAATCCCGCCGTCCGGCGGATACGCTTTCAAGGACTTGTCAAATGCGTATCGCCAACTCTCGATGTAAAGCAATTCCTTGCTGCCAAAATGATAGTTGGCCGCTGCCAAATTAGCTTTGGCCTTTTGGCATATTTCTGCAATGGTTGCCTCCCAAAACCCTTTTTCCGAAAAGACTTCACTTGCAGCGCACAATAATTGGTAACGCGTTTCTTGGCCATCGATTCTTTGTTTTCGCATATGGATTTTCCTTTGGAATTAATTCATATTTGAATTTTAATTATTAATTTGAGTTAGTCAAGAATGTTTTTTGCAAATATTTTCCGTTAAGCGAAGCCCATTCTGATTGAGGTGGTAGGGTATTTATGGACACTTTTTTAAGGCTGGATTAATGATCCGTGAGGAGGTGTTCAATGAAAAAGAGTAGAAGGAAATACACGCAGGAA
>JAJYAX010000066.1 GCA_021779275.1 Deltaproteobacteria bacterium
CGTGGCCGGCTGCGGCACTGTATCCGCCGCAGCCGACAGCCTGTTCGTCAGCCAGCCGGCCGTCACCAAGTCCATCAAGAAGCTGGAGATGCTTACCGGCTGCACGCTCTTTGTCCGCAGCTCCAAAGGGGTGAGACTGACCACGGAAGGACAGATTCTGTATGAGTATGTGAAAAACGGCTTTGAATATCTGCAGAACGGCGAGCGGATACTCAAAAAGTTGCAAGACAGGAAGGAAGGTCGGGTCAAGGTGGGCATCAGCAATACGCTGTGCAGATACTATTTCATCCCGCATCTGGAGAAATTTCACCAGAGATATCCCGGCATCAGGATCACCATCGTCAACCGGACCTCACAGGAGACCTTGAAACTGCTGGAAAAGGGGATGATAGATTTCGGCATCATCAGCATTCCCAAGGAAAGATCTCCGTTTGTCTATCGGGAAGTGTTGACTATCCAGGATATTTTTGTCGCCGGCAGGCAGTATCCCGAACTCAGGAACCCCATCTCCCTTCAGGCCCTGGGCCGGTATCCGTTGATGATGCTGGAAAAAGACAATGTGACCCGTGCCTATATCGACGGCTACCTGGCCGAAAATAAGGTCGTCCTGCAGCCGGAGATTGAGATCAGCAGCCTGGATTTTCTGGTGGAATTCGCCAGGATCGGCCTGGGTGTGGCCCTGGTGATCAGAAATTTCATCGAGGATGAACTCCGCAGCGGCCTCCTCAGCGAGATCCCCGTGGCGCCGGCCCTGCAGGCCAGGAGGATAGGCATCGTGATGCCGAAAAACCTGCCGCTCTCCATGGCGGCGGAGGCCTTTATCGAATCCATATGCAGCTAGGATCTGCGTATCCGTTGCCGGGAGCCGGCCCTCCTTCCGTTCTCTGGAGTTTGCGGGTGATGTGGAAAAAATTGACACTCCCGAAAATTTTGATAATATTCAGATTATAGGTGTATCTAGAGTAGAAAATTGCTTTTCTGCGACAGAATATCTGTCCTAATCTGAGGATTGGGAATCATTGGTTGTTTTTTTGAACGGGTTCAGAAGAACCTTTTGTAAGATATCAGAATGGTGCAGTTAAACAATTTAGCGGGGGATATTATATGACCTTTCTCCAACAAAAGTCGCGTTGCGACCGTGTCGTGTTTCTAGTGGTTCTTTTTGCGTGGGCTTTTTTCGCTCCAGTCTCCTATGCCTCGGATCAGGGGCCGGCTACTATTGCGCGCATATCGTATGTAGATGGTAATTTGTTTCGCTATGTCCTTGCAGAAAAGGACTGGGTCGCAACAACCAAAGACGCCCCGTTTGGGATGAACGATTCCCTCTATTCAGATGAAAATGGGAAGGCTGAATTCATCGTACCGAACCAAACCTGGATAAGAATCGGCGCAACCACCCAAATTCAGGCCATATCACTGACGGCGGATGCCAGCGAGGTTGACGTTGCCTCCGGCGTGGCCAGATTCTATAACAAGGGTTCCGATTTGGTAGTTAAGGCCACAACGCCCTTTGGATATGTACTTGCACCGGCTGGATCGATTTTCGATCTGTATGTAGGAGACACGTCCATTGAAATAATTGCCATTAGTGGAGACATAGAATATATCCAAAACGAGCAAAGATATGATGTGAATGCCGGGTCATCCTCCCTGCTGGCAGACGGCCATGTGGTTTCTTCCGGTTCCGGGACCGTTGATCCCTCTTGGGATAGCTGGAATGGCGACAGAGACAGACTGTGGTCGGAAAGGCTGGAAGCCAGAAGTCAATCCGCAAATTATCTTCCGAGGCAATTGCATGATGACGCCAGTGTTTTGGATGAGGATGGAAGATGGGAAAAGGTCTACTATCAGAATGAATACCGTGAGATGTGGAGACCAACCAACGTCGATCCCGAATGGAGACCTTTTTCCCGCGGCAGATGGGTTGATTATTATGGGGACCAGTGTTGGGTGCCTGCTGAACCGTTTGGCTACGTGACTCACCACTACGGCAACTGGGTTTTCGTAAATGATGGATGGTTCTGGGATCCGCCGGTTGTGAGAACTGCAGTGAGTGTCGGCCCTGCGGTCAGCGTTGCTTTCGGTTGGTTTCCTGGAAGGGTGGCATGGATAGGATCGGATGCGAATGTCGGTTGGGTGCCATTGGCCCCGACCGAGGTTTACTATGCTCACAACCATTGGGGGCGGGGCGAAGGAATCTCCGTGGTCAGCGTAGGAGTACCTCTCCCGGTGGTTGCAATTTCCACCCTGGCCTTTATCTCGGCCGGCCCCATGATAGTACCCCAAAGAGATTTCTATGGCACGTCCAACTATACAAACGTACGGGTGACAAAGAACGTCAATATTACTAATATTACTAATAATTATACTGCAGCACCAGTAGTTAGCAATAAAGTTGTTCGAAACCAATATATGAACAATCCCAGTAGGTTCTCTTCTGTCAATACGCCTTTACAGATAAAGCCTGCTGCTGCACTCACTCAGCGAATTGATCATAACGTGGCTATAGCGAAGAGTGCGGGACCTGCAAATATTTCGTCTCTTCATGCGGCAGCCCAAAATACCAAACGTGCTACTCCAGTGCAGAATGCTGATATTGCCGTACCTAAAGTCACGAACGCACTGGTCCCTGCGTCCCAGGCCTCCAAGGTTAAGACCCTCTCCAGCCTGCCGACAAGAGAAATCAAAACGAATGCGGTCAAACCCAATCAGGTTCCGCTTTCTTCACCTGGAACCACCGCCCCCGGCGGACCTGCGCAGCAGCCCGGCCTGACTGGCCCGAGGGGACCGCATACACCTGGAGCAACAGCCCCCGGCGGACCTGCGCAGCAGCCCGGCCTGACCGGCCCGAGGGGACCGCATACACCTGAAACGACAACCCCCGGTGAAACTACGCAGCAGCCTGGCCTGACCGGCCCGAGAGGACCACGTACACCTGGAACGACTGCCCCCGGCGGACCTGCGCAGCAGCCCGGCCTGACCGGCCCGAGGGGACCGCATACACCTGGAGCGACAGCCCCCGGCGAATCTGTACAACAGCCCGGCCTGACCGGCCCGAGGGGACCGCATACACCTGGAGCAACAGCCCCCGGCGAAACTGTGCAGCAGCCCGGCTTGACCGGTCCGAGAGGAACTCGCGCATCTGAGGCTACGGCTCCCCCGGTGTCGGGCCAACAACATGGAGTTGCGGGTTCCAGGCCGTCGGTAACGACCGATCCCGGCTCAACCACACAGGGCCAGCAGCAACAAAGAGCCCAGGAACAGCAAGGGGCTCAACAGCAGCAGTTGCAGCAGCAACAAAGGGCTCAGGAACAGCAAAGGGCTCAACAGCAGCAGTTGCAGCAGCAACAAAGAGCTCAGGAACAGCAAAGGGCTCAACAGCAGCAGTTGCAGCAGCAACAAAGGGCTCAGGAACAGCAAAGGGCTCAACAGCAGCAGTTGCAGCAGCAACAAAGGGCCCAGGAACAGCAAAGGGCTCAACAGCAGCAGTTGCAGCAGCAACAAAGAGCCCAGGAACAGCAAAGGGCTCAACAGCAGCAGTTGCAGCAGCAAAGAGCCCAGGAACAGCAAAGGGCTCAGCAACAACAGCATCAGACCAATCCGCAGCAACAAGACGCGCTGCGGAAGTTGTGCCAGCAGAATCCCCAAGACCCCAGATGTAAGTAAGATACCGCCCGCCCGCATGGCAAGAGACCGCAACGCGGGCGGGCTTAACTGACTATCCAAAAGAAGGAGCAGAGGCGGGAGGGTGCTGTCCCGGCCGTCTCTGCTCCCCGGCCAATCAAAATGGTGTCCCAACCTCGAGAGCTGCTCTCTTATTTCCGGTCCAGCAGGTTCCGGACGGTGCTGATCTCCACATAGGAGGCCCCGTTGTCGGAACCGAAATTCCCCGCCAGAACGGTGATCAGACTTTCTTCCGTCAGTTCCTGCTGTTCCAGCAACCGGCTGAGCGCGGTCCGCAGAAACTCATGGGAAGGGAGATCCGTCTGCATGAAGGAGGCATGGACCCCGAAAGACAGCGCCAGCTCCCGCATGACCCGCTTGCTGTAGCATTGGGCAAAAATCGGGTTCTCGCCCCTGTAGGCGACAAGGCTCAGGATGGTCTTGCCGCTGATCGTATCGGCAACCAGACCCTTGGTCTTCAGGCGCAGGGAGGCCTTGACCGCGGCCTTGGCCAGATACCCGGTGACGGTTTTTGCGGATTCGTAGGGGGAATTGGTAAAGGTGCTGAGGCTTGACTCCACCTCCTCGGCAATCCGTGTCATCATCTTGATCGATTCCAGCGGATATCTGCCATAGGCCGTCTCCGCCGAGAGCATGATGGCGTCGGTATGGTCGAGACAGGCGTTGGCGACGTCGGAGACCTCCGCCCGGGTCGGGCGCGGTGAGGTGACCATGGACTGGAGCATCTGGGTGGCAATGATCACAGGTTTTCTGCGGGCGATACATTTTTCGACCAGTCTCTTTTGAATGATCGGGACCCTTTCAGCCGGTATCTCAATGGCCAGATCTCCGCGGGCCACCATCACCCCATAGGCGTGGTCGAGAATTTCGTCGATATTATCGACGCCTTCCTGGTTTTCTATCTTGGCGATAATCTTGATACGGCTCTGTCTGGCATCAAGGATCTCCTGGATGGCAAGAATATCCTCTTTTTGCCGGACAAAGGAATGGGCGATAAAATCGATGTCCTGATCCGCCGCAAACTCAACAAAAGCCTTGTCCTTTGCGGTAAGCGAGGGGAGATTCCTGATCTTGACCGAAGGCAGGTTGATACTCTTTTTCCCCTTGATGACGCCATCGTTTTTTACCTCGCACATCAATTTCCGGGAGTCTTTTTCCTTGACCTCAAGCTCAATCTCGCCGTCGTCGATCAGAATCCTGTCTCCAACGGACAGGTCATCCACGAAGTTATCGTAACTCACACAGATACAGTCCGCCGTGCATTCACCACTTCTGTCTCCCGCAACACAGATGATATCGCCCGACTTGACCGGGATATCTTTTTTGGCGGGAGTCGTCCTGATCTCCGGCCCCTTCGTATCAATGATGATCGCGATCCGGTCGGACACCTGTCGAACGTTATTGATCACCACCAGGGCGTCTTCAGGGGCCTGATGGGCGGTGTTGAGCCTGACCACATCCATTCCGGCCTGATGCATCCGGGTCAAAAGAGGGATGTCACACATCTGGTCGGAGATTGTCGCAATGATCTTGGTCTTTTTCATGGGGCCGCCTTGTTAATGCTTCCTGAACCTGCTGAGTACATAACTGCATCAATGGTAGGTTTGATTCCGGGAAAATGCAAGGACGCCCGGTTTTTCGCCGTTCAATTTCCTCTATTGACTGCTTTTTTTTGCAAAGAGCAGGGCCGACCATTCTTTTTTGTGCAGATGCCTCTCCGGACAAAGTCCCCTGTCCGTAAAATGTCTGCTGATCGTCTCCGTCTGCTCTCCCGTCAGGATACCGGAGACGATCAGCTTTCCGCCTGGGGCGGTCAGTCTGTCCAGATCATCGGACAGCTCAAGGAGGACATCATGGATAATATTGGCAACGACAATGGAAAAAGGTCCCTGCACGGCCGCCAGAGGGGTTGAGGCAACCGACATTTTCTTTTCCAGGCCATTGCGCAGGACATTTTCAGAGGCGGCAGCCGTCGCCTCCGGATCATTATCGATGCCGACGACCCGGTCCGCGCCGAACAGGGCCGCAGCCATGCCCAGGATGCCGGTTCCGGTACCCACATCAAGAACGCTTGCGGCAGCCATATCCGGCAGGACGCCCTGCAGCAGTTCCAGAGACAGGGTGGTGGTGGCATGGTGCCCGGTCCCGAAGGCCATCCCCGGGTCCATCTCGATGACCCGTTCATCTCCCGCCGCCCGGTATTCCTCCCAGGTCGGTTTGATCACCAGGCCGGGGATAATCGCAAAGGGCTTGAAATGTTCTTTCCAGGTTGTTCCCCAATCCTCCTCCTCGATGACCGTGCTCGTGATCTCCGGGACCGGCGCCCCAAAGATCTCCGCCACTTCCCGGGCATATCCCGTAAGTTGCTCCAGGATCTGTCCCGTCTCGGATTCATCCGGGTTTCTTTTTTCCAGAAAGGCATTAATTTGAGTGAGCAAGAGGCTGTCATCCACGACTATTTCGACGCCGGCCCCGGTGACTCCCTCCAGAAAATCACTGAGCGCCTCCACAAGGAGGGGATCGGAGGTAAGGGAGATCTTCAGCCAATACGTTGGTACCTTCTTTGAATTACTCATATTCTTCTCCGTATTTTTGCGGGCTGGTCAAATTGTCAGCCGGATGTAAAAATCTCATAGCAATGTGAACATCTGATAATATAATAGGGGAACACTCAAAGGCCTGGAATAATGCCAGCCCCCTCTCAATGTAATTTAGGTAAGTTGATACATAATGCCCAAGATCCACGATAGCAACTTTGTTTTTTTAGACACCCAGGGAAAACGATGGCCCAGGCTTCGCCTTTCCATCCTCATCTTCGGCTCAATTATTTTCTTTTGTTCGGTTGTGTTTGTTCAGTCTCTGTTTGTTGTGTCAAAATTTCAGCTGCCGCCATCGATTCAGCAGCTGAAGGAAAGATTGAAAGTCATGCAGAAGAAAGAACAGCTTGTCTCAAAAAAGACCCCTAAACCGGTATGGTTGGAATTTTCCCGGATAAAGCATGCCGGTAAGAGACAGATGATCTCTTCTCCCCCCAAAGCGCCAACGGCGATAAAGGCCCAGCCTCAGATTGCACCGCCTGCATTACCTCAGGCTGCAGCACCGGCCGTACAACCTCCGGCATCGTTCCTCAGTCGAAAGATCCGTCTCGGTTTTTACGCCGGTTGGGACCCCAATAGCCTCTCCTCCCTTCAGGCCCACGCCAATCAACTGACGCATGTCTGTTCTGAATGGTTGATCATGGTGGATGGTACAGGGGCGCTCTATACGAAACCCGACCTCACCGTTCAAGGGATAGCCAAGAAAAACGGCATCATACTGCTCCCCCTTCTGACCAATCTCCTCAATGATGTCTGGCAGCCGGAGGCGGTGGAGGGGGTGGCCAACGGTCCTGATGAGAGAAGATCCCGGTTCATCGAAAACCTGACAGCTAAGCTGGAGGCGGCCGGGGCCGGCGGCGTGGTGGTTGACTGGGGCCAGGTGGACCCGACCTATAAGGATAATATTACACGGCTCCTGCAGAATATGGCTGCAGCCCTGCATGCACACAATATGAAACTCTGGCTGCGGATCCCCATGGGCCGCGAATTGATGCTCTATGATCTGGAGACCCTCTCTCAAGATGTAGACTACTTTGTTGCCGCCCTGCATGATGAAAATTCCGATACTGACCCGCCGGGTCCCATTGCCTCCCAGGCCTGGTTTGAAGGGTGGCTTACTACGCTTACTGCCTATGGTAAACCTTCTCAATGGATTGTGGAGTTGGGGAACTATGGCTATGACTGGGAAAACGGAACCCCGCGGGCCGAGACCGTCAGCTTTGCCGATGTGATGACCCGCGCCGGCCGGACCGGGATACCAGGAATAAAGTTGGAGGCCCCCTCCTATAACCCGGGTTTTTCCTATTCGGATGCGGGGACGGCGCATACCGTCTGGTTTCTGGATGTGGCCACCTTTATGAACCAATTAAAGGCGGCCCGCAAACTTGATATCACGGGAGTCGCCATCTATGAACTGGGATC
>JAJYAX010000067.1 GCA_021779275.1 Deltaproteobacteria bacterium
TTGCAGTGAGTCATTTGCTTGTCGAGGAGTTTGAATTATGGCGAGAGCAACTTGGCCATCGCCGCGAAACAGAGTTGATAAGAGTGGCAACATTAGAATACCAGTTTGCTCTTCTTGCGCTCACTCAAGGCTTTTATCGCCATTCTTTTAAAGGACTACGACTTGTCCTTGAGATGATTTTGCAGGCAGTATATTTGTCATCAAATGAATTGTGCCTTCGCGAATGGATTAAGAACCGAACTGATACTTACTGGAGCCTTATCATTGATGCTGATAATGGTGTTTTTTCTCCTCGGTTTGCATCAGCATTTTTCCCAGCTTTATCTTGCCATATCTCGCATTATAGAGGACTTGCTAAATCGATTTACCGTGAGTGTTCAGAGTGTGTGCATGGTAATACCCCGAAACATATCCCACTACCATCTGCTTTAACATTTAACCAACAAGTATTTGATTTGTGGCATGACAAAGCAAATATAATAGCCTTGGTTTCACAATTCGCTTTATCCCTTCGATATCTTACTGATCTTGGTCAAGATGTGTCAAAACTTGAAACCCAACTCTCCGAGAGACTCGGTCACATTCCTGAAGTCCGCCAAATGCTAGGTGGACCAATTAGTGAGTAATTCTATGCAAAACTTGATAATCCGTACTGAAGATATAAAGCTAGAACATATACTTGAACTTTATGTTGAGTCGTCACAAGATAAAAAAATTATTGATCTTTTAAAGTCATCAACGCCGACAGTCATGGAGGGCAGTAGGGGAACAGGTAAATCATTTCTTCTGCGTGTAGCAGAGGGACAGCTATTACAGAGATATCCGCAAGACCATATTTTACCTGTATATGTATCATTTGTAAAAAGTTCTCTAATTCAAAGTGATGATCCTAATCAATTTTTGCATTGGATGTTGGCAAAATTGTGTTCTCGTATCCTAAGGGCTCTTTATCAGAAAGGATTGTTGGTGCATTCAAGCCCTACAATTTCCTTGTTAGCTGGAGGAGATAATGCCTTGGAATACAACCAAACACATCTTGAAAAAATTTCTCAAGAATATGAAGAGTCATATAAACATCCTGGATTAGTTATTGACAGTTCAAAAGTCCCTAATGTCGATGACTTAAAAGATGCGATTGAAGATATTTGTATCGATGTCGGAATTGAACGTTTTTCGATTTTTTTTGATGAAGCGGCGCATATTTTTCGTCCTGAACAACAGCGTCAATTTTTTACTATGTTTAGGGACTTACGATCACCATATTTGAGCTGCAATGCCGCTGTATATCCAGGCGTGACATTTTACGGGCAAACCTTTCAATCAACTCATGATGCAACAGTTATTTCTCTTAATCGTGATCTGTTAGAGCAAAATTACCTGGAAGGAATGCGAGAGATTGTTTCAAAACAAGCTGATGCGCAATTAAAAGCTGATATTGAACGGAATCGTGAAAACTTTCATTCACTAGCTTATGCAGTTTGCGGAAACCCGAGATTACTTCTAAAGACTGTATCAATGGCTCCTAAGTTGGGAAGTAACGATGTCACAAAAGTCCTTAAAGAATTTTACCGAACAGATATCTGGGCGGAACATTCTGGGCTCGCATATAAGTATGTCGGGCATCGTGCGCTCATAGACTGGGGACGTGAATTTATCGATAAATTTGTAATCCCTGATTCAAATCAAAAAAATGAATTATATGCTCAAGAGGGCAAGAATGAGTCTACATGTTATTTCTGGATTCACCGGGATGCGCCAGAGTCAATCAACGAAGCACTACGTTTATTAAGTTACACAGGGATTGTGACATTGCTTGACACTGGAGTGGTGGCATCTCGCAGTGAGCTTGGAACAAGATATGCTGTTAATTTAGGTTGCTTGGTTTCGTCGTCAGCTTCTCCTGTCGCAACTCTTACAAGAATAGGTCGGACTTTGACGAAGAAACGTTTTACAGAGTATGGTGCAAATCACAGTTCATTTATTTCTTTAATTTCTACTGTTGGGAACTATAAAGAAAGTGATATCTCATCTGTTTTAGCAATTGAGCTATCAAAATCTATTGATGTTTTAGACCTAACTGACTACCAAAAATCAGGACTAATTTCAATTGGCTTAGATACCATAGGAAAGGCCTTGAAGGCTAATGAGCAAGAGTTCCAAAGAATTGATTATATCGGCCCAAAAAGATCGCGAAAAATCATGAACATTGTAACTGCATCTATTCTGGAGTTTCTTTCTGGTTGATATCCAATGGATGCCGATTGTACATAGGAAAGAATGGGTAGTGTCAATAATGCGGGATGTCCTTAAGAAATAAAACAATTCGACGCATAGCATGAGGGGAAGTTGGTTTAAGACAACTTATTTTGAGACATATTGACAAGCCTTCTCATGGAAGCGAAGACTCCGCAACAATATGCCTGCGGTGAATTTTTTTCCTGCCTTGATTTTGAACAAAAATCCTGTTTTTCAAGGTAGTCTCAGAGACCGCCCGCCTCCGTTGATGAGACCAAGTGAGGTCAGATCCTTTTGAGAGTGTGGGATACAGGCGCCATCCTTTCTGGCGCTTCCTGCGATCACTTTGCGCTCCAGCTATCTGGCTGAATCCTGTTTTTGAGAGCGGATAATAACCGGGTCGCCCCTATGCCATCGTTTCATGAGGATGGTCTGCATCTCTCCTGCACCCTGAAAATGTTCAGAGAGAATATCGCGGGCGAGTCTCTGATCATTACGGAGACTCACTTCATTGCCGCCGTCAGGCCTGATGATTTCCCCCCCAAAGAGAAGCTCTCCGTGACTCTTACCGGCAGTCTGCAGCGTACCGACATAGATCAGCCTGGCCTTCTCAGGGACATCGATACGCCAGCGAGGCGCATCCCGGAGATATTTTTGAGAGTCCAGTGCCCCGGCACTGGAGATGACGCTGGAATCAGGTCCAAGGACAGCAAGGTAATACACTCCGGGAGAGAGGGTGAAATAGATCCAGCCCGCGCGCCGTGTCTCCTCCGACAGGTAACGATGCGCTGCAATTCGCGGTTCTCCGACGGTTTCGAAGGTCCCGACCCCAAAGAGAAAGAGGGGCTCACGGGTAAAGGTCGGCTGGATAAATGCTTCTTGAGGTTGACCATCAGTCGTACATTGGACATTCAGCAGGACGACGGCCTTGTCTCCGGCATTGACGGCACTCCGTTCCGCCTCTGTGATCACGGCTTGAGAGACACAACCGGCTAGGATGAGCAGGACGGCTGCCCCCGCGACTCTGAGTAAACCTGCCCACACCCCCTTTGACGTGCCGATACTGCCGCCTTCCCTGCGCCGACACCTTGGGTGATTGGCCTTAAAGCTCATGACGGCTATTCCATCCGGTGAGACCCGGCCTCCGATTGCGAAGGGGACCCTTTGAGCCAACCCCTTAGAAAGTCGGCATATGATTGAGCCAATGGGCGCGTCGTTCGGGAAAATCGCTGGACCTTCTCCTGTTCATCAAACTGGATAAGGAGAAGGTGATGCCTGGTAATGTCCTTCATGCCTGCCCCCCCTGAATAATACGCGCCAGCAGCCCAGAAAAGAATCCCCTGCCGCATTTCCCAGTTGTAAATGAAAACCCGGGCATCTTCCCAGATTATATCCGGGTTCCCGAGGTGTTCGACAACCTCTTCCCTGGTCGTGATCTTTGGCACAAGGAAGGACAGCTGCGCTTCGGTTACCGGTCTCCCGGCGAGAATTTTGTCCTCCTCGGTAGGTATCGGCAACAGGATGCAACTTTCAAGCAGAAGCATAACAGAAAGAAAAGAAAGTGCGAAGGCGCCGGAATTCATGGGTTACCTCCTCCTGATACCGCCTTGTTTTAGGATTCCCGGCACGTCAAGAGGTCCTGCATGGATTCAATCGTCCAGGTCGGCGATACGGGGAGCGAAGACGGGGAGAAATGGCTCCACCCGACAAAGATCGTATCGATACCGGCCCCGGCGCCGCTGCAGATGTCGAAATGGGCATCGCCGACAAACACCGTTTTGTCCCTGTCCGCCCCGAGAAGGGTCATGGCCTTCAGGGCGGGTTCCGGGTCGGGCTTGTGCCTGCAGGTATCTTCGGGAGTAACCAGCACATCGAAATACCGTGACGTGTCTGTGGTCTGAAGCAGCACATCCAGACTGAAACGCTTCCTCGATGTGACCACGGCCAGTCTCCTGCCGCTTTCCTTCAATGCGGCAAGGACTGCGGCGACCTCGGGAAAGAGCTTGACGTTCCCTTCCATGGCCTGCAGCTGATACTGCAGATAATCGTCGAGAATCATGTCGTAATCCAGGCCTGGTCCCAGATGGTTGACAATTTGGGTGACAAGCGGGCTGCCGATTCCCGCCATGATTCGCTCTTTCGGCAGGGACCGGCCCCCATATTTTTCCAGGATATAATCAAAGCATCGACAGATCAGGTCCACCGTATCGAATAGCGTACCGTCGGCATCGAATAGATAGGTGTCGTAGAGTTTCATCTTTCCTATAATAGGGGACACCAAGCCATAACCACTGAGGTATCGATCACAAAATCAGCCATCAGCGTCTGCCTTCCTCGATCATCTCCCGCATGGCGACGCCGTCCAGGCGGTGCGCGCCGGAATTCCCGCCAGTCGGCGACAACCTCTCCTTTCGAATGTTGTGGACCTGTTTCCGGCGCCTGCAGCGTCGCCACCGGGATGCCATGCTTGGTGATGATAATTTTCTCCCCTTTGGCAACCCTCTTTAAGAGCTGCGGCAAATGGGTCTTTGCTTCATATGTTCCTGTTTTTTCCATACGCCCTCCCTTTAGTCTGGTCTACGACCAGTCTAATTTTTGAGGTTGTTTTTGTCAACGGGAAGAGACATCCCTTTCTGAAGACGGGGAGAATGTACCGGGTCAACTCGCCTGCAAAATATTTATCGGAAAATTAAAAGTTTGCCTGGGTGGCCGAAAAAGCAGATCGCGCTTTTATCCCTGATGTGCTTGCCGCGATAAGCAATGCCTCCCCGACGGTGCAGTCCGGAGCCCTTGCATGGCCCGGAGAAGAAAACAACCCTTGCTATGGCATAAAGCGGTGGTTACCATTAGATCACGTTTGCCTCACAGCCAATCATGCGCGGGTGAGGCCGCCCGAATGCGATTTTTGAAAACCACTACCACTTAAACAAGGATAAGGCCCTTCCTTGAACCTGGAAGTATTGTTTTTCTCTGGAATCCGGCGACCTCCCCCCGCCTGGAACCTTTCCCATGCCAAGCCTCCATTGCACCCTGCGCTGCGGTATTCAGATACTTCCTCCTGTCCCTGTTCAGGTTCCATGAAGGGCCATGGGCTTCGATATGCCTTTTTATCGCATGCACGGATATCGCGATACGGCAAGGACCCCAAATTGAACCCGGCAGGGTATCGGCAAGAGATAATGGGTAAAGAATATGAAACGGTTTATTTTCGGATTGATAATCGCGTTAACCATTATTGCAGCGGCGACCTCCCTTATGTTGCCGGAAGATCAGGCCTTGACCTCGGCCGTCGGCGCGGCCGGGAGGCATCCGGTAATCGATATGGTCCGGATGTGCACATTTCCGGTGCGGAAGATGACGGCCTTCGGCTGGAAGATCGCGAAAAGAGGATTGACCTTCCTGGACGAACTGGAAAGAGCCGAGCCGTTGGTAATCAGGACTCTCACCCAATCCGAGAATAACAGAAAATCGCAGAGGCTGCAGGACGCCCTGAATGATTTCCTTAAAGATATGCTTGACGTAACTGATGATGACGGTAGACGGGATAGAGACAGGGAAGACCGGAAGGAGAATGACCGTAGACTTCCCATAATGGACCAGCAGGAGCGAGAGGAAACAACATGAAAATGATGACGCACAAACAGAATGAATACATAATCGACCTCGCCACCCAAGCCGGGAAAGATGCCCCTGAATATTACGTGCACGAAGTTCTTGGCCTACCCCGGTCTGCGAGCCTGACCAAACATGTGACCCACCAGCAGGCAAGTGAAATTATCTCTGCATTATGCGAGGAGTTGGAATAATTGGGTCGGAGGAGGACCGGCAAGGTTGACCGGGTATTTCAGAACGGAAAAAGGAGGGGCGCTGATTTTCACCCAACCTCTTTTCTTAAATAGGTTTCCGCACACAAAAAAAGCCGGTCCCCAAGGAGACCGGCTTTTTCAACTTTCGAACCTGGATGGAATTTACATCAAGGCCTTTCGGCTCAGACGGATCCGGCCTCGACTGTCGACATCAAGGACCTTTACCTCGATCACATCTCCCTCCTGGACCACATCCGTGACCTTGGCCACCCGTTTGATATCCAGCTCGGAGATATGCACCAAACCGTCGGTCCCGGGCAGGACCTCAACAAAGGCGCCGAAATCCTTAATGGTCTTGACCACACCCTTATAGATCTGGCCTACCTCAACCTCGGCCGTGATCTCTTTCACCCGTTTGATTAAGGCCTCGGCCATCTGACCATTGAAGGTAAACATCTTAATCAATCCACTGTCGTCGACCTCGATCTTGGCGTCATATTCGGCTGAGAGCTCCTTGATGATCTTGCCGCCCGGGCCGATGATATCACGAATCTTCTCGGGGTTGATCTTATGCACGAAGTACTTCGGCGCATGTTCAGCCACCTCTTCACGGGCCTTGTCGATCCCCTTGCTCATTTCTCCCAGGATGTGAAGACGACCGGCATTGGCCTGAGCCAGCGCCCTGGCCATGATCTCCCGGTCAACGCCATCGATCTTGATGTCCATCTGCAGAGAGGTAATGCCGTCTTCGGTGCCGACGACCTTGAAGTCCATATCTCCCAGATGGTCCTCATCGCCAAGGATGTCGGACAGGATGACCACCTTGTCCCCTTCCTTGATCAGGCCCATGGCAATTCCCGAGACGGGCTTTTTAATCGGCACCCCTGCGTCCATCATCGCCATGCTGGCGCCGCAGACCGTGGCCATGGAGGAGGAGCCGTTGGACTCAAGGACCTCGGAGACCACCCGGATCGAATAGGGAAAATCCTCTTCGCTGGGCAGGACTAACGACAGGCCGCGCATGGCCAGGTTGCCATGCCCGACGTCCCGGCGGGAAGGACCACGGAGCATCCGGGCCTCACCGACGCAGTACGGCGGAAAATTATAGTGGAGCATGAAACGATTATGCTCTTCCCCGTGCAGGGTTTCAACACGCTGTTGATCACGCTCGCTCCCCAGAGTGGCGGTAACCAGGGCCTGGGTCTCGCCCCGGGTAAAGAGAGCGGAACCATGGGCGCGGGGGAGATATCCCGCCTCGCAGCTGATGGGACGGATCTGGTCAAACTTCCTGCCGTCGATGCGGATTTCGTCATTGACGATCCGGGACCGCATGAATGATTTTTTGTAGGCT
>JAJYAX010000068.1 GCA_021779275.1 Deltaproteobacteria bacterium
CATGATTATAATGCACTCCACAAGGTGACTCAAGGTCCCGTTGGCAAAATGCTGTTGTCCAAGCTCGAATCCAAAGGCATAACGGGGTTGGCGTTCTGGGACAACGGTTTTAAGTCGTTCTCCGCCAACACTCCAATCAAAGTTCCGGATGATCTGAAAGGGAAGAAACTCCGCATCCAGTCTTCCAAGGTCCTCGAAGCACAGATGAGGGCGCTGCACGCCATCCCGCAGACGATGGCATTCTCCGAGGTCTATCAGGCCCTGCAGACCGGCGTTGTCGATGGTACCGAAAATCCTATCTCCAACTTCTACACCCAGAAAATGAACGAGGTGCAGAAATATCTGACCATTACCGATCATGGCTACCTGGGATATGCGGTTATCGTCAACAAGAAATTCTGGGATGGACTGCCCGCCGATGTGCGGGGTGAGTTGGAGACCGCCATGAACGAAGCGACTGATTATGCAAATAAGATTGCTAAAGAGAAAAACGACCAAGACCTTGAGTCGGTAAAAGCTACCGGCAAGACCACGGTTACGGTTCTGACCCCGGAAGAACGCGCCGTTTGGCGGAAAGCCCTCATTCCGGTGCACGAAGAAATGGCCGGTCGTATCGGCAAAGATACCATTAATGCAGTATACCAGGCTACAGGCTTCACCAAATAACAAAAACCCAGTGCGAGAAGAGACAGGGGGCTGATTCCATCCGCCCCCTGTCTGTTACGGAAGAATACGGAAGTAATGACAATTTTTTATCAATTTCCTACTCATATATACTGCTTGGTTAACTGCATGCAGGAGAAAAAACCATATGTTGAAATTTCTTGATCATCTGGAGGAATGGATAATCACTTTCCTCATCGCCGCCGCGACAATCATAATCTTTCTTTCCGTCATCCACCGATACGCAGCAGGCATTCCTATTCCCGGCGTGCAGCTTTGGTTGATCTCACTTAATTTCGGTTGGGCGCAGGAACTCTGTATCTTCATGTTTGTATGGATGGCCAAATTCGGCGCCGCTTATGGCGTGCGCTCCGGCATTCATGTGGGCGTGGATGTCCTCGTTAATCGCCTGCCTCCGGAATGGCGCAATAAATCGGTGCTGCTCGCCCTCTTCGGCGGCGCACTCTTCACCGGTATCATCGCCACTCTGGGTGCGCGTTTCATTTGGGAGAACGGCATGCATTATGCTGTATTTCATTTGTTTGGACTCCCCACAGGCATTCTGCCTCAAGGACCTACAACACCCGATCTGGAGTGGCCGACCTGGTTCGTCTATTCGGCCGTGCCGATGGGCTCGTCTTTGATGTGTTTTCGTTTTCTACAAGTGGCATGGGGCTTTATCCGCCGAGGAGAACTGCCACACCATGATCATGCCCATGTCGATGGCCTTAGCGATGACGACCTGAGCTTTGAAGAAGAACTGCTCAAAGGAGGTGCGAAATGAGCACAGCGGAACAAACCTTTTTACCTCCGATGACAAAAACACGGGCGGGCGTCTATCTTATCACTATCGCCTGTACCCTTATCGGGATAGGATTTCTCGGGAATGCCGGTATTGTCTTCGCGCTGTTGCTCGCACTCATGCTGACCGGTATACCGGTCTCGATTGCGCTTGGATTGACCGTTTTGACATTTCTGTTTCTGATGACGAATGTACCGGTCGAAGCCGTGGCCCTCAAGCTCTTCACAGGCATCGAAAAATTTGAAATCATGGCGATCCCGTTCTTTATCCTGGCCGGAAACTTCCTGACCCATGGCGGTGTTGCCAAGCGGATGATAGCCTTTGCCACCAGCATGGTCGGCCACTGGCACGGCGGGTTGGGCCTCGCGGGCATTTTAGCCTGCTCCATGTTTGCGCTGGTCTGCGGATCAAGTGTCGCAACCGTTGTCGCTATCGGTTCGATCATCCTGCCGGCCATGGTCAAGCAGGGGTATCCGATGCGCTTTGGGGCCGGCATCATCGTCTGCGCGGGCTCCCTCGGCATCCTGATGCTCCCCTCGATCCCGAAGGTGATCTACGCTATCGCCACGAATACCTCGATCGGCGCACTCTTTGTCGCGGGCCTGATACCCGGGATTCTGCTCACGACCATGCTCTGCTTCGTCACCTGGTATGTCGCAAAAAAACGCAAATATAAACGTCTGCCGAAAGCAACCTGGAGAGAGCGCTGGACATCATTTCGCGCCAGTATCTGGGGCCTGATGCTGGTGGTCATCATCGTCGGCGGCATCTACTCCGGTATCTTCACGGCAACCGAAGCGGCCGCCATGTCCGCCGTGTACGCGTTCTTCATCTCCGTGTACGTTTATAAGGACCTTACCCTCAAGGACGTACCTAGAGTTCTGCTGACATCGGCCAATTTGAGTGCCATGCTGCTCTACATCATAACCAATGCGGTGTTATTTTCATTCCTGATGTCGAACGAAAACATCCCTCAGGCAATGGCCGACTGGATACTCGGCAAGGACCTTGGAGTCGTGGGATTCCTGATGCTTGTAAACATACTGCTTCTACTCGCCGGTAACGTCATGGAACCCTCCTCGATCATCCTGATATTTGCCCCGATTCTGTTTCCGGCCGCGATGCGCCTGGGAATCAACCCTGTACATTTCGGCATCCTGATCGATGCCAACATGGAAGTAGGCCTATGCCATCCGCCCGTCGGCCTGAATCTCTACGTGGCCAGCGGTATTTCGAGGCTCAGCATTACCGAACTCACCGTGGCGGTGATACCGTGGCTCTCCACCATGGTGGTATTTCTGATAATCGTAACGTACTGGCCGACGCTGTCAATCTGGCTGCCTAAGGTAATGGGTATGATGTAACTTGCAGCAGTAGAAAGTCTGCTGGCCATGCTACAGAGAGGATCATAGCCAGCAGAACCAAATGTCCGCGACTCAGCCGGGCAGCAGACTGAAAGGCACCTCACACTTTTTTCAGGAACCCATTATGTCCGACCACATATTCATTTATCTGATTGTCGCATTTAACGCGTTTTGCCAGCTCCTTCTTATCCGGCGGCAGAAACTTGCTCATACCATAAAATGGAGAGTCTGCTGCTTTGCCGGTGCTTTCCCGATAGTGATAATGGTGTTAATGCGTCTTTTGATCGTCACGGGGTTAATCCATGGAAACGTTGCCGAACAAACACTTGCTGAACACTCTCTTACAAAAGTGGCAAGTATCCTGCTGATTGCCGGGCCATGGTTGGTGACACTCGCGGTAATTCTTACCAAGATGAAAGAAAAACTGCGTGTCCTCATATCACAATCTCCTCCTGCAAAATCTCTGGAAAAAGTTGAAGATTACACAGGATACAGAAACGAACAATTACCGGAAGTTGGTCAATCGGGACCAAACCAATAACGACCGGATAGAGGCGACCCTCCAACCATATGCTTTGTATGGCTTTCAAAAAGAGGGCGTTCCTGCATCCGGTTGTCGTTAAAAAGTGACAAACTATGTATAAAATTGATTTTGAAGGCGAGGAGATGGTGATCCGTTTTGCCAAGGACCTTGCTGAAGGCGAGGCCCTGTCAAGATTCCTGGGCCATATCAACTCCCAATCCATACTCAAAAAAAACCGCGCCTCCGGGGCCTCCCAGCGGATGAGACGGAAGGACCGGATGAGCAATTTCCCGACCGGTCTGTCCCTTCTCCGCGACCCGGCCCTGAATAAGGGAACGGCCTTCACCGACGAGGAGCGCGATGCCCTGGGGCTGCGGGGACTCCTGCCTCCCCGCGTCTACACCATTGACGAGCAGGTTGCGCGGATCCTGTGGAATCTCGGCCGGAAAACGACTGACATGGAACGCTACATCTTTCTGACCAGCCTACAGGATCGCAACAAGACCCTGTTCTACCGGCTTCTGCTGGACAATATTGAAGATCTGATGCCGATCGTCTATACACCGACGGTAGGACAGGCCTGCCTGGAATACGGACAGATCTTCCGGAGATCACGGGGCATCTTTATTACTGCAAACGATAAGGGCAAGGTTGCGGATCTGCTCAGAAACTGGCCGTATAAAGACATCCGCATCATCGTGGTCACCGACGGGGAGAGGATTCTGGGCCTGGGCGATCTCGGAGCCGACGGCATGGGCATCCCGGTTGGAAAACTGGCCTTATACACGGCCTGCGGCGGCATTGCGCCGTCTCTGACGCTGCCCATCACCATCGATGTCGGTACGGAAAACCAGACCTTGCTAAGCGATCCCCTGTACATCGGCCTTCGCCAGCGGCGTCTGCGCGGAGAGCCCTTCGATGAATTGATCGAAGAGTTTGTGATTGCCGTGCAGCAGGTCTATCCCGGCGCGATGATCCAGTTCGAGGACTTCGGCAATGTCAATGCCTTCCGTCTGCTGGAAAAATACCGGGACGAGGTCTGCTGTTTCAACGACGATATCCAGGGGACGGCCTCGGTGACGCTGGCCGGCCTGTATTCGTCTCTCAGGATCACCGGCGGCACACTCAAGGATCACAAATTTCTGATGATGGGAGCCGGTGAAGCGGGTATCGGCATGGGCAATCTGATCGTCTCGGCGCTGATCGATGAGGGCTTATCCGTCGAAGAGGCACGCACGCACTGCTGGTATGTCGATTCCAAGGGTCTGGTGGTGGCAAGCCGCACAGATCTGTCCAAGCACAAGCGCCAGTTCGCCCACGAACATCCGCCGGTCGCCACCTTTCTGGAGGCGGTGAAAACGCTCAGGCCGACTGCCATCATCGGTGTCTCCGGCCAAGCCAAGAAGTTCGACAAGGAGGTGCTGGAAGCGATGGCCGGATGCAATGAACGGCCCATCGTCTTCTCGCTTTCAAATCCTACCTCCAAATGCGAATGCACGGCGGAGGAGGCCTATACCTGGACCGGCGGGAAGGCGATTTTCGCCAGCGGCAGCCCGTTTGATCCGGTTATGTTCAAAGGCCGGAAACTGGTGCCCGCCCAGGGGAATAATGTCTATATCTTCCCAGGCGTCGGGCTCGGTGTTGTCGCAAGCTGGGCGCGGCATGTGACCGATGAGATGTTTCTCGTTGCCGCCAGGACCCTGGCCCGGGAGGTATCCGAGACCGACCTCAGAATCGGCCGCGTCTACCCTCCCCTGCCGCGTATCAGAGAGGTCTCCATGGCCATAGCCATAGCCGTGGCTGAGGTGGCCTACGCAAGAGGGCTGGCCACCAAACCACGGCCGGAGGATCTGCCCGGGTATATCGAGACCCTGATCTATGAGCCGGAATATCAGTCGTATGTCTAAGGCGAACACTGGAGCCATGAACAAAATACTCTCGATGACATTTTTGTTCATGGTTATCGCAGTAAATGCCTGGGGGAGCGGCGGTTACATCTTCCCTGATTATTACCGTCTCTTGGTGAACGGGATGGCCGTCACCCTGAATCTCGGCATCTCCCGGGAGGGGATCCTGTTCCTGAAACTCAATGAATCCGAATATCCGATCATTGAACCGGACGCCTTCAAGCGGGGGACGGAACAGGCCATGGAATATACCCAGGCGCTCCAGCAGGGAGGAAAGAGTGCGGCGGATGTATCCGCATCCGGAGCAGATACATCACCTCTTCCGCTCTATGCCTCTGCTTCACCACAAGAGAGGGACAAGACCAGGTTTTTTATTCTGGTATTCGACCACCGGAGCACCGCGGGCAGATATCCGATTAAAATCTCCTTTTATGACAGGATGCACCAGCCCCAGAGTTTTGATTTTCCGCCGGGAGAACTGCAGTATCTGCAGAAAACTATTGACATAGCCTTGGAAAATAAGGCGGACGCCATGGCAAAGGCGCAAGCCTCTCGCGATGACGGCCGGTAGAGTAAGACAGTGGAAGAGGAAAACGGACCTTCGTTCAAGGAAGCTAAGATATCTTGACTCAGCAACATTCACCTGAGTGACACACGCGGACAAGTCATAAGTATCATAGGATCCCTCTGCAATAGTATACCCATTCAAACCGGCTCCGACATAACTCCTGTAGCTCATCACGGAATATTCTACCGAATCAAAACTTAAATCCGCCACCACGCCGTCAGTGTCATGAGGATGTTTTAAACCCAGGGCATGACCGATCATGGACGTAGGCATCATAATCGTAACCACCATCGTCGATGAACCCCGGCCAATTTCTCCTTTTTCTCTCTCCACTATTGCCGACATCCCTGAGATTGATCTGGCTCTAGCGGATAAAGATGATTATTTTGCAGGACCGGATCAGCCGATGATGATCTGGAGTCTGGAATGGCTTAGGAGTCTGTCGGATTATGCCCTTTTTCCCCATCTCTTCGTTAAACACGAAAAAATTATCCTCGGAATATTAGATATATGCCTCCGGAAATTTTTTCGTGTTTGCCTCGATCTAAGAAAAAATTGATATAATCCGGCAAACTCCTAGGGAAGAGCGAAAAATCAACCGATAATGATCCCCGTTAAAATGTTCGATACATCATCCGCCGGTACTGAAAAAATCGGTCTCAAGGTCCTCGGAGCCATCAGTTTCTCTCATTTTCTGAATGATATGCTCCAATCCCTGATCCCGGCAATATACCCCCAGCTGAAGGAGGCGTTTTCCCTCAGTTTCACCCAGATTGGTCTGATTACGTTGACCTACCAGATTACAGCATCTCTGTTGCAACCGGCAGTCGGCCTCTATACTGACCGCCACCCCAGACCTTTTTCATTGTCCATCGGCATGGGTTGCACCCTGATCGGGATGATAACCCTGGCCCTGGCCCCCAGTTACGGCCTGTTGCTGGTGGCTGTGGCCCTTGTCGGCACCGGCTCGTCCGTCTTCCACCCCGAATCTTCAAGGGTCGCCCGGATGGCATCCGCCGGACAATACGGCCTGGCCCAGTCCATCTTCCAGGTTGGCGGCAATGCCGGCACCGCAACGGGCCCCCTGCTGGCCGCCTTAATCGTTATCCCTCAGGGTCGTCACAGCCTGGCCTGGTTCTCCCTTGTCGCCTTGCTGGCGATGCTGATCCTGTTCAAGGTCGGCGGCTGGTACAAACGCAGGCAAATGGGAGAAAAACAGCGAAAGGCCCCTGAGCAGCCTGAAATTCGTGTCCGTACTGTGCTCTGGCCGCTGCTGATTCTGCTGGTCCTGATTTTCTCGAAATTTTTTTATCTGGCAAGCCTGAACAGCTATTTCATCTTCTATCTGATGCATAAATTCCATATCTCGGTCATCTCCGGGCAGTTGCATCTCTTTGTCTTTCTGTTTGGAGCGGCTGCGGGAACGCTTCTGGGAGGCCCCATCGGGGACCGCATCGGACGCAAGCGGGTGATCTGGGGATCTATCCTCGGGGTCGCACCGTTCACGCTGGTGCTGCCGTATGTGAACTTGTTCTGGACCGGACCTTTGACCTTTGTC
>JAJYAX010000069.1 GCA_021779275.1 Deltaproteobacteria bacterium
CCGGTCTGCTGGTTTCAATCAAACCCGCACCACCGTGTTGAGGCGTCAACGGATTCACGGGTGGTCTCAAGCCTGTTGGCCGGAAAATCCCAATTCGGATAGCCGATGGCAATTGCCATGATTATCTGTTTGGTTTCAGGGATAGCACAAAATTTTCTCAACACTTCTGGGTACATCACCCCTTGATCTTCGATACACGTCCCCAAGCCGAAGTGTAAGGCGGCGAGACAGATATTCTGGCTGACCGCGCCAATATCAAATATCGGGCTTCCTTCGGTAAGAATCCGGTCGACACAAATAATAATCACAGCCGGGGCATTGAAAAACGTAAAGCCCCGCTTCAGCCATTGCGAACGTTTGTCAGCGTCCTCGCGGTTGATGTCCATCAGATGAAAAATTGTCTTGGCAAGCTCCACCTGACGCCTCCGGTAAACACTCTCCGTCGGCCATCCCACCACCGAATGTTCCGAATGGGGCCTTTCACCCGCCTGCAGTTTTTTAACCAGGGTTTGTTTGATATCGTCTAAAACGCCTTTGGTGATGACGATGAATTCCCAGGGCTGGGTATTCATCGCCGACGGCGCCCGGCTGGCAATTTCCAGGATTTCCCGGAGGACTTCCCGCGGGATCGGCTCATCCTTGAAATCCCTGATGCTTTTCCGTTGCCTGATTGCCTCAATTATATCCACAAGATCCTCCTTTTTTCTCGTTTACACCTTCCAGTCGAGCACGGCCGTGATGGGGTAATGGTCCGACGGAAAGAGATTCCCTCTGCGGGTCCGGTCGATTTGCGCATCCCGCACGAGGAAATGGCCGGAGACCAGGATCCAGTCGATGGGCGCCATCTCCTCAGGCCTGCCGAAGGCGTGAAAGGTGGTTTCATCCTCCTCGGCCACATGGACCTGCCGGAAGGCGTCAATCAGCCCTCCATCGCCCGTCAGCAGGCGGTAGGCCGTGGAATCCTTGTCGGCATTGAAGTCGCCGGTTACGATGAGCGGGGTCTGCGGACCTAACCGATCAAGCCATTGTCGTAAGTATCGGGCATTCTCATCGATTGCCGCCGGTGGTTCGTAGTCGAAATGGGTGTTGACGTAGATCAGCATCGTCCCTGATGGCAGGCAGGCCAGCCTGGCCCAGGTCACTGTTCGCGGATAGGCGCTGCCCCGGCTCCTGCTGCCGGGGATCTCCGGGGTCTCGCTCAGCCAGAAACATCCCGTGTCGAGAAGCCTGAAGGATGGCCGTCGAAACAGCAGGGGCGCCATCTCCAGCGCCGTACCTCCCGGGCCTTCCCGATGGTGGCCTAGGAAATGGTAATCCGGCAGGCCCATACGGATAAAGTCGGCCTGGGCGTCGTCGCGGCATTCCTGGAGCCCGAGCAGGTCGGGTCCGAAATCCCGGATCCTGGCCAGAGCCAAAGACCGGCGATGCTCCCAGTGATTCTCTCCGTCGTCCGCCAGGCCGTAACGGATATTGAAGCTCATGACCTTGATCATGACTGATCCCTGGCCCAATCCAGGAGCACGCGCAGCCGGGTCAACTGCTCCGGCCGGCCCAGGTCCGGGATGAGTCCCAGATCGACGCAGTCCCGATAGCACCAGTCCGGCCTGGTCTCGGTGCGGTAGGTCCAGAAGAACCAGCCGGCGTATTTCTCGAAGCTCAGCAGTTGAGCCGCGGCGTAGCCGCGGTAGGCCGCCGCCAGCTGGAACTCGTCCATTTCCCTTACCTGATGGTTGAAGGGCTCTTCCTCCCAGAGGGACACCATCTTTTTCGCCAGTCCCAGGCTCCATTCGCCGCAATAGACCTGATAGCCGGAGTCGCGGATGATCTCGTCCGCCTCAAGGCGCAGGTCTACCGCACTCTTGCGGATATGGCCGAAGATGTCCATGTCGATGTCCTCTCCGGAAAAACACTGGTAGCGGTGGATATCGATGGCCACGTTGCGGAACTCCGGCTCCTGGAGAAAGCCCGCATATTCCCGCCAGTGGCGGAAACCGTCATGGAAGACCACCGTCACCTGCTCGGGCGGGCAGTGGCGGCGGATGCGGTGATAGGCGTCAGCGGTGTAGCGCTTCAACAGGCCGGTGGGGATATCCCAGCTCGGCTCGTTGAGCACCTGGATGCCGCACAGCGCCGGGTGAGCGGCGTACCGCTGGGCCAGGCGCTCCAGCACGTCCAGGGAGTACTGGATATACTCCTCGCTGGTATGCCACTCGCAGACACCGCAGATACCGCCGTTGTCAAAGCCGTTCTGGCAGCCCGGCGCGGCATGAAGGTCAAGGACCACCTTCAGGTCGAACTCCCCCGCCCAGTCAAAAACCTGATCGACAATGGACAGCCCTCCCACCACATAAGGATACCGCACCTCCTGGTAGCTGCGATGAGAGGGATAGTCCTCGCCGAACAGCCAGTGGCCGAAGGGCAGGCGCACGGCGTTAACGCCTGCGCGTTTCAGCCAGGCGAAGTCGTCGCGGGTGATAAAGGTGTTCCAGTGCCGGTGCAGACGCCGCGTCGCCTCGGCCTCTCCCAGCTCGAGGCAGTAGGAGGTCTCGTCGATGGCCGCAAGCCCCTCAAAGAGACTGGGGGTGATCCACTTTTCCAGGACCAGCCAGCCGCCGAGATTGACGCCGCGCAGTTTTTCGCAGTTTTCGTGAATCGTTGAGGGCGTCATGGAAGGTCTCCTTGTGAGAAAAGGGGGTTACAGGGCCAGACGGCCTGAGTAGAAAGAGGCGTTGTTGGGCATATGGGAGATCGTCAGCAGTGTGGCGTCGGGGAGCTGCTCACAGATCAGGCGAAGCATATGTTCCTCTTCCTCGGGGTCCAGGGAGTCGAAGGCCTCCTGCAGGAATATCCACTGGGGCCGGTTGATCAGCAGGCGCACCATACCCAATCGTTGCTGCTCTCCCCGCGCCAGAGTCTGGACCCAGTTCTCCTTTTGATCGAGCTGATCAATCAGGTGCTCAAGACCGGCCAGACGCAGGGCCTGCTCAATCTGTTCCTGGGAAAAGAGCCTACGGGAGGAGGGGTAACAGATGGCGTTACGCAGGGTGCCGACGGGGAGATGCGGCCGGGGCGGCATGAAGAAGAGGCGGCCCTGGCTCGGGAGTTCGATGACGCCGCTGCCCCAGGGGCGTATCCCGGCGATGGCGCGGAACAGCTTGGCCCCGGTGTAGGTATTGCCGGTGATCAGCACATGCTCGCCGGGACCGATCTCCATATTGATGCCCTGGGCTAACACCGGCCCGTCGTATTTGGCGATACTCAGATTGCGGAAGGCCAATACCGGCCGGTCGCCGCTTCTGACCTGGATCCAATGATCCTGGCGGGCGATCTCCTCATCCACATTGTCCAACACCTGCAGCAGGCTCAGGATGCGCTCCACCGAGGCGCGCCATTCGGCGACCGCGCCTGCCGTATTGACCGGCCAGGAGAGGGCGTTGGTCATCTGCTGGAAGGCCTGAGCGGATTGCATCAGGGTGCCCAGGGAGATTTTCCCCAGGATATAGCGGGGGGCGGAAATCAGGATCGGAAAGGCTATGTTAAGGTCGCCATAGCCGGTGCTGAAGAGCAGGACATTTCTCCAGGCCGTGGTCTGCAGGTCCCAGACCGTCCGGATCTTGCGGAAAAGATCATGAAATTGATGCCGCTCGCAGGTCTCGGCATGAATCAGCGCAATGGCCTGGCTGTTTTCGTGCGCCTCCAGCAGACTGGCGCGAAAGTTGGCCTCCGCCGTCTGTTTGGCATTGGTGAAGCGGGTAATGGGTTGGCTTACCCACCAGCCAAGGCAGGATGCCAGGGCCGAGTAGATGATCGCGACCCAGACCAGATGCCCGTAGATGGGAATCTGGACGAATCCCAGGTCCAGCGTCACCACCCCTGAGCGGGACCAGAGCACCTCGGTAAAGCCGATCAACAGCAGAATAGAGTAAAACAGCGAGTGCCCCAGGGTGATCGCGGACTCGGTGGCGATCCGGCAATCCTCGGCGATCCGGCCATCCGGGTTGTCGTGTTCGCCCGGCAGATGGGAAATCAGATAATGGCGGCCGGCCTTCATCCAGCGGGAGAAAACATGTTCCGTCATCCAGTCGCGCCAATAGATCATCAGATTGCGCTTGATGACCATATGCGATCCGGTCAGGGCCATATCGGTGACTATAAGGAGCGCCAGCATGCCGACCTGCATGAGGAGGCCGCTCATTGAGTGCTGTTCCAGGGCGTTGAACAGGCCCGCGCTCCACTGCGTAAGCAGTACGGCCATGACCACCTGTCCTACGGTCAGGATCGCCAGGAGGAAAATGCTGCCCCGAATCTTCAGCCTTTGGTTCGAAGACCAGAACTGCTTTGTCAGTCGAAGGAATGCAATAAAGAAATGTTTGGATTCAGGCATCTGGATGCAGGTTTCAATGAGTCGAGTGACGCCAATCTGCAGCGATATATCTTTTGTCGCCACGGCAAGGCTGCCGGTTTGCCATCACGGACCAGGGAAGAGCAATGGCCGGCGGGTCAAGGATGAGGCATACCTCTGCCTGCGCTCCCATATCATTTTTTCAGTTTCTATAAAAAAACAGGGGATTAGTCAATAACTTCTTGCAAACATCAGATAAATCATGAATCAATATGGGTAAATACGGAGGCAGGCGTACCTTCCGGGCCCTAAGCCAACCTTTACCCTCGTTGTCCTTTTCCTGAAATTGTAAGGAGTCGTTCTCATGACCATTCCAGCCTATAAAAACCCCACAATTCCCGTTATAGAACGTATCGAAGATCTCCTGGGCCGTATGACCCTGAAAGAAAAAGCCGGGCAGTTGACCCAGTGGTTCCACCTCGGACCCGATCACCATGACCTGATACGCAAGGGCGAGATCGGTTCCGGTCTGAACGCCAACAGCGCCACGGCCGGCAATGATCGCCAGGAGCGGGTTCTTGCCGATTGTCTCAACGATCTCCAGAAGGTGGCGGTAACGGAATCCCGTTTGGGCATCCCCTTGATCTTTGGACGGGATGTGATTCACGGGTACCGCACCGTCGCCCCTATCCCTCTCGGGATGGCCGCCGCCTGGTCGCCTGAAATGGTTCGGGCCGCCAATACCATTGCCGCCAGGGAGGCGCGCGCCGACGGTATCCACTGGGGGTTCTCGCCCATGCTCGATATCGCCCGCGACCCGCGCTGGGGGCGGGTCGCCGAGGGCTTCGGCGAAGACCCTTATCTGGCGGGAAGACTGGCCGCAGCGGCTGTGAGAGGTTTTCAGGGCAATGATCAGGACGCCATCCCTGAGCAGTTTCCTGCTGATCGAATTGTCGCCTGCGCCAAACATTTTGTCGGCTACGGGGCAGCGGAGGGCGGACGCGATTACAACACTACCGAAATCACGCGCCGGACCTTGCATAACATCTATCTGGCAACCTTCAAGGCGGCGATACAATCCGGCTGCGGCACCGTCATGAGCGCCTTTCATGATATCGGCGGCATCCCGCTTTCCGCCCACAGGTATCTGCTCACCGAGGTCTTGAAAGAACAATGGGGTTTCGGCGGTTTTGTCGTCTCCGATTGGGGCGCGGTGTGGGAGTTGACCAACCACGGTATCGCGGCCGACGGCAATCAGGCCTCTGAGCTGGCCTGCAACGCCGGGGTGGATATGGACATGTGCGGCATGATGTACCTGAACAACCTGCCCGGTCTGGTCCAGGCCGGCAAGGTCTCCGGGGAGCGTCTGGACGATGCCGTGCGCCGGGTGCTTCGGATAAAGTTCGCCCTTGGCCTCTTTGAGAATCCGTACGCCGATCCGGATGCAGCCCAGGCTATCCACCTCCAGGCGGAATCGCTTGCCGCCATGCGCACGATTGCCGCAGGCAGCATGGTCCTGTTGAAAAACAACGGCGTCCTGCCGCTCCGGCCGGACAATCTGACCATCTGCCTGGGTGGGCCGCTTGCGGACCGCCGCCGGGAACTGTTCGGCTGCTGGGCTCCCGATGGGCAGGAAGAAGAGGTGACAACGCTGAAGGAGGCCATCGCCGGCAGACTGGGAGCGGAAACCCGGCTGCATCATTACGATTTGGGGGATGATGCTGTTAAACTGGCGCGTTCAAGCGATGTGATGATCCTGGCCATCGGAGAATCGGAGGGCCGCTCGGGCGAGGATAACTGCACGACCACCATAGATCTGCCCGCCGGCCAGGAGGCCCTGGTGGAGTCGGCACGCCGTATGGAAATCCCCATTGTCGCCGTTGTGTTCGGCGGCCGCCCGCTGAATCTGACCCGGGTGATGGACTGGGCCGACGCCGTCCTCTTCGCCTGGCACCCCGGCATCACCGGCGGTCTGGGGGTGGCCGATGTCCTTTTCGGGGAGGTGAATCCATCGGGCCGGCTGCCGATCACCTTTCCCCGGTCCACGGGGCAGATCCCGCTGTACTACAACCATCGTTCCACCGGGAGGCCGATGCCTCAGGGCAGCCGCCGTTATTCCCGTTATGTTGACTCGCTCGATTCCCCGCTCTTCCCCTTCGGTTTCGGACTGTCGTATACGACCTTCGACTATGGCAATCTGCGTATCTCTCAGGCGCCTCAAACACCGGAAATGCTGGTTGCCGCCGAGGTGACAAACACCGGCGCCAGGGCTGGAATCACCGTCGCCCAATGTTATGTGCGGGATGTCGTTGCCAGCGCGGCGCGCCCGGTGCGGGAACTGAAAGGATTCGAGCGGATCGCGCTCGAACCGGGCGAAACGAAAATCATTACCTTCAGACTTGGCCCGAAGGAACTTACCTTTCTGGACGATGACGGCAACGAGGTCCTTGAACCCGGTCGTTTCCAGGTCTGGGTCGGCGGCGACAGCACTGCCGAATTGGGCGCGGAATTCGAGATCACCCCGGACGGAAAGTGGGTTGCGGGGGTGACCGGGACTGCAAAAGACTCAGTCAAGGGGTAGGGTGGGTGAGGGTATGAAGAGGAGTCGAAAACTCATTCTCGGCGCCGCACTGGCGACCCTCTGCCTTTGTGCCAACCTGCATGCCTCTGACTTAAATCTCACGCCGCTCCCCGGCACCCCGTTGCGTGTGGAAGTCCTGGATGCGCTTCGACATGAGGTGAAGCGCATCCACGGACTGGATATGGTGTTTGTCGTCAGGTATCTGAAAGTCAAGGACGGTTGGGCGTGGGTACATACGCTGCCCCAGTCGCCGGATGCTTCGAATCGGTATGAGGATCTGTCCGCCCTTCTGCAGCTTCAAGATGGGGCGTGGACGGTCGTCGAGATCCCCTGCGGTGAAGAGGAAAATCCGGATTGTCTGCATGGGCCTGAATATTTCTCCGGGCTCCAGAGGAGGTTCCCCGGTGCACCCACCGTAATCTTTCCCAGCCGGGCGCACGGACTGACGGA
>JAJYAX010000070.1 GCA_021779275.1 Deltaproteobacteria bacterium
TCGGATAGCCCTTCGCTTACCCGGGATGTCTCCGGTGAAGGTGTGCAACAGGCCCTGCTGAAAATAATAGAGGGTACTGTCGCCTCCATTCCGCCGAAAGGTGGAAGGAAGCACCCCCAGCAGGAACTGGTGAAGATTGATACCACCAATATCCTGTTTATCTGTGGCGGAGCCTTTGTCGGACTCGAAAACGTTGTCAAGAGACGGTTCGGCACCAAATCCATCGGCTTTGGCGCCAAGGTGGTGGGTGAATCCAAGAAAAAGCTGGGTGAACTCCTTGCCTCCGTGCAGCCGGAAGATCTTCTGAAATTCGGGTTAATCCCTGAGCTTGTCGGCAGGTTGCCGGTAATTGCCACGATGGAAGAGCTCCTGGAAGAGGATCTGGTCAGAATCCTGCGGGAGCCTAAAAACGCGCTGACCAAACAGTACCAGCGGTTATTCGAGTTTGAAAATATCCAGTTGCGTTTCACCGAGGGTGCTTTGACCTCGATTGCCAGAAAGGCCCTTGAACGAAAATCGGGGGCGCGGGGCTTGCGTTCGGTCATGGAAAAGGCCATGCTCGATGTGATGTATGATCTGCCTTCCAAGAAGGATGTGCAGGAATGTGTAATCAGCGAACAGGTAATAACCAACGGCGACTATCCGGTTATCCTGTATTTTAACAGGCCTGAAGAGAATCTGAAGAGTGCCTGAACCGGTATTGGCTTTGGCTGGGAGTTTTTGTAATGGAAAATGAAAAGAGTTCGACCAAACTGTATCCGCTGATGCCACTGCGGGATATTGTTATTTTTCCTCATATGGTGGCGCCGCTGGTGGTCGGGAGACGAAAATCAATTCAGGCCCTGGAAGATGCCATGGAAAAGCGGACGGAGATCTTCCTGGTGACCCAGAAGGATTCAACCGTTGATGAGCCGAAAAAGAATCAGATCTATGGCACCGGGACGCTGGCGGTTGTGATGCAGTTACTCCGTCTGCCTGACGGCACGATCAAGGCCTTGATCGAAGGAAAACGCAGGGGGCGGATAGTCTCTTATGTTCCCAACGATAATTTTCTGCAGGTGGAGGTCAGCGAACTCCCGGAACAGGTGGAAATCTCCGGAGAGGTCCTTGCCTACGAGAGGGAGTTGAGGAAATTTTTCGATGAATTCGCCACAATAAACAAAAAGATCTCCAAAGAGGTGGTGAAATCGGTCAACAATATCGATGATCCCTCCAAGCTGGTTGATATCATCTGCGCCCATCTGCCGCTGAAGGCCGATGAAAAACAGAAGATCCTCGAAGGTGAGACGCTTGTCTTCAGGATAGAAAAGGTCCTTGAATTTATCTATCGGGAAATCGAGCTTGCCGAGCTGGAGAAGACCATCAACGCCAAGGTGAAAATGCGGATGGGCAAGACCCAGCGCAATTACTATCTTGGTGAGAAGGTCCGGGAGATCCATAACGAGATGGGGCAGGGCGAGGATGGTCTGGATGAAATCGCCGAACTCGAAAAGACCATCGAGAAGAAAAAGATGCCGGTCCTGGCCAGGGAAAAGGCCACCAAGGAGCTGCGGAAGCTCAAGAATATGCCGCCGATGTCGGCCGAGACCACGGTCGTGCGCAATTATATCGACTGCATCATCAGCCTGCCGTGGAAGAAGAAGAGCAAGGCCGAGATAGATATCAACAAGGCCGAGATTATCCTGGATGAGGATCACTACGGCCTCAGAAAGCCCAAGGAGCGGATAGTCGAATACCTGGCCGTGCAGGCGCAGGTGAAGAGGATAAAAGGACCCATCCTCTGTCTGGTCGGTCCTCCGGGCGTCGGCAAAACCTCCATCTGCAAATCCATCGCCCGGGCCATGAACAGGGAGTTTGTCCGGCTGTCGCTGGGCGGAGTTCGGGACGAGGCCGAGATCCGCGGTCATCGCCGCACCTATATCGGGGCGATGCCCGGCAAGATCATTCAGGCCATGCAAAAGGCCAACGTGGCCAATCCGGTTTTCTGCCTGGACGAAGTCGACAAGATGTCCATGGATTTCCGCGGCGATCCGTCGTCCGCCTTGCTGGAGGTCCTTGATCCGGAACAGAACGTGGCCTTCAATGATCATTACCTGGATATAGATTATGATCTTTCCGAGGTCTTCTTCATAACCACCGCCAATAACCTGCATGGCATTCCCGTGCCTTTACAGGACAGGATGGAGATCATCCAGATAAACGGCTATACCGAGGAAGAAAAGCAAAAAATTGCGGAAGGATATCTTATCCCTAAACAACTTGAGGCCAATGGCTTCAAAACCGATGATATCTACCTGACCGATGGCGCAACCCTGGAGATTATCCGGCGGTATACCCGGGAGGCCGGGGTCAGAAATCTTGAGCGTAATATTGCCTCCATCTGCAGGAAGGTGGCGCGTGATCGTATGAAGAAGGAGCAGAGAGACAAGAAATATCGGATAAGCGCCCAATCCATCTTCAAATATCTCGGCACCCCGAAATACCGCTATGGCCTGGCCGAGGAAAACGCCGCCATTGGCCTGACAACCGGGCTTGCCTGGACCGAGGTGGGAGGGGAGTTGCTGCAGATCGAGGCCACCCTGATGCCCGGGGGCGGCAAGTTGATCATCACCGGGAAATTAGGGGATGTCATGCAGGAGTCCGCCCAGGCCGCGCTGAGCTATGTGCGTTCCAGGGCCGCAGTGCTCGGCCTGGAGAGTGACTTCTACCAGAAGCTTGATATCCATATCCACGTTCCCGAGGGGGCGATACCGAAGGATGGTCCGTCGGCAGGCATCACCATTGCGACCACCCTGGTCTCCGCGCTTCTGAAGGCGCCGGTGAAGCATAAGCTGGCCATGACCGGAGAGATCACCCTGCGAGGCCGGGTCCTGCCCATCGGCGGCCTGACGGAAAAGCTGCTTGCCGCGAAGAGAGGAAATATCACCGATGTCCTGATCCCCAAGGAAAATGAACGGAATCTCCATGATGTACCTGCAAATATTTTAAAGAGCCTGAATATCACCCTGGTGGATCATATGGACGAGGTCCTTGAACATGCAATCATCGTCAAGGAAGGAGAGTCCCTGTTTAAGGGAGGGGCAGGCGGCGCTCTTTTCGGTGAGAACACCGCACCGGAGCTCAATACCCGTCAATGACCTGATCGGATGCTCATGCGGAAATCAAAGGACGTTTATTATGTTTCCGGGAGCACGGGGATTCTCGCCCAGAATATAGGCAAGGCCCTTCTCGCCCAGTTTCCGGAGGTTAATTTTAATGAGTTTTCGTTTCCCTTCATTCGGACAGAGGAAGATGCCAAAGACGTCCTGAAAAAAATACTTGAACAGTCGGGCGGGGAGTGTCCGTTAGTTTTTTCGACCCTCTTTTTCAAGGAATTGAATGCTGTCTTCGATATACTAGAGGTTGATTTCTTCAATATATTTGATTACTTTCTTGGAAATCTTGAGAGCTTGCTTGGGGAAAAGGCTCTTCGGGAACCGGGGTCATCGAGGCACCTTGACGATATGATCGTCACCAAGCGGGTCAATGCCATCGAGTACAGTATCTCGCATGATGATGGGATAGGTACGAAAGATTATGACAGCGCGGATATTATCCTTGTCGGTGTTTCCCGCGCGGGAAAGACCCCGGTTTCCGTTTATCTCGCAACCCAGATGGGGATTAAAACCGCCAATTATCCTCTGGTGGAAGAGGACCTGGATGGATTCCGGCTGCCGCAGGACGTACTGAGAAACATTCAACGGGTAGTCGGTCTTTCCACCTCTCCGCAGACGCTCCATGTCTTCAGGGAGCACCGCTACAAGGGAAGCAAATATGCGAACATCTCAACGTGCAGCAGGGAAATCAGCCAGGCCAAAGCAATATTTCAGAAATATAATATCCCGGTGATTTTTTCGGATGGGCGGTCCATTGAAGAGATTGCAACCCAGATTGTCCAGGAATTGAAGTTGACATGTACCATCACCTTTTAACCGGATAACGCCTGTATTAACTCGGGTTTTCCCTGGTTTGCAGAAGAGCGACGATGCGGTCTAAAATGAGATCTGCTGTCCGTTCCTTGCTGACCAGCGGCAGTTCGATGATATCCTGATGATCGATCAGGGTTATCTGATTTGTATCTGCCTCGAACCCGGTATTCTCACGGGTGATATCGTTGACTGCAATGAGATCAAGATTCTTTTTCAGCAGTTTTTTCTTTCCTTCACGTAAGAGATCAGAACTTTCAGCGGCGAAACCGACCAGAAGCTGGCGCGTACCGTCTTTTATCTCGCCCAGTTCCCGGAGAATATCCGGGTTTGCTCTCAGTTCCAGTGACAACTCTGCCTGTCCCTTCTTGACCTTCTCCCTGTGTGTGGTCTCGGGTCTGAAATCACTGACCGCGGCCGCCTTGATAATGACGGTGGCTGCGGGAAAATGTTCCATCATTGCCGTCCGCATGTCCTCCGCCGTCTGGACCTCTCTACGAGTTACTCCTTCCGGGCAGGGGAGATGCGTGGGGCCGCTGACAAGTGTGACCTCGGCCCCCCGCCTGTATGCGGTCCTAGCCAAGGCGTAGCCCATCTTGCCGGAGGATCTGTTGCTGATAAATCGTGCCGGATCAATGTGTTCCCGGGTAGGTCCTGCGCTTACCAGTACTCTCTGGCCTTCCAGATCACCTGCCGATACGGCGCGCAGGAAAACGTCTTGGACCTGTTCCCACTCCGGCAGACGACCTTGTCCTTCATCCTTGCAGGCCATCGTGCCGCATGCCGGATCAATGACCTGATAGTTCAGCTCTTTTAATGTGGCGATATTCGCCTGGGTGGCCGGATGCGAGTACATCCGGCCGTTCATGGCCGGGCAGACAATCACCTTTGCCCTGGCGGCAAGGACGGTAGTGGTCAGGAGGTTGTCGGAGAGGCCATGGGCCAGCTTGGCAATGGTATGCGCGGTCGCCGGGGCGATAATAAAAAGGTCCGCCTCCATCCCCAGACTGATATGAGACATATCAGGCCCGTCGGCAAACATATCCGTATAGACCTTTTCTCCGGACAGAGAGGCAAAGGTGAGAGGGCTTACAAACCGCATCGCCGAATCCGTCATGATAACGGTGACCCGAGCCTCAGCCTTTGCCAGTGTGCTCACCCAGCCGGCAACTTTGAAGGCGGCTATGCTGCCGGTGACCCCGATGACGATTTTCTTCCCAGCGAAGGATGTATGCATATCAAGCCCCTGGTTCTGGTGAGTGTGATTGAACAACAAAAAAGCATGTCCGGACAATGCTGGACATGCTTTGGGGAACCTGTATCAAGACTGGTTTGGATTAATTTTTGTTACCGCCGAAAAAGCGCAGCAGCATAAGGAACAGGTTGATAAAGTCAAGATAGAGCGCCAAGGCGCCCATGATTGCCCCTTTCTTGATTGCCTCCTCCCCATTGGCCATGATTCCCTGCTCACCCATGTTTTTGATCTTCTGTACATCATACGCCGTAAGCCCCGTGAAGATAAAGACGCCAAGAAGGGATATGACCCAATACACGCTGGAACTCTTTAAAAAGATATTGACGACGGAGGCGATCAATATCCCTATAAGTCCCATAAAAAGAAAGGAGCCCAAACCGGAGAGATCGCGTTTGGTCACCAGCCCATAAACCGCCATTGCCCCAAACATCCCGGCAGTGATAAAGAACGTCCCGGCGATGGATGATCTGGTGTAGCTCAGAAAGATAACCGAAAGGGTGAGGCCGTTGAGGATCGAGTAGCCGATAAAGAGTCCCGATGCCGTACCGGCCTGGATTTTATCGATTCTGGCGGAAAGGAAAAAAACCATGCCGAGCTCGGCGATCACCAAGACCATAAAGAGAGGACTGGCGATTATGGACTGCGCCATTCCGGTATTTGCGGTGAAATAAGCGACAATCCCGGTTATGCCCAGGCCCATGGCCATCCAGTTGAAAACCTTGGCGAGAAAAATTGTCGACACCTCCTGCCTGGCCCGGCTCAAGGTCATCTGATCCGAATTTCCGTACATAATTTTACTCCTTAATTTCCTTATGAAAGTTTGATCTGTTCCAACTCAAGCCCATTCTGCTCCTGGAGTTGTAAGCAGCTCTACTAAAAAGCTCTTTTGAATATATACTAATCACTTCAAAAGAGCTTGCAAGACATCTTGCCATCTTTCAGGCCGGAGGCAGGGACAGGCTGTAAAAAGAGAAAATTATAAAGCGGCCCCGGGGGGAAGGCCGCTTTGTTGTTCGCTACCAGTTTTTTCCCAGGAGCTCAAAATGTCCCCGGGGTTTGACGCAGGCCGGGCATTTGTCCGGAGCAGCCTTCCCTGTATGCAGGTAGCCGCAGCTGAGACATCGCCAGACCTGTTCTTCTTCCCGGACAAAGGTCCGGTCGGCGACGATATTTTCAGCAAGCTCACGAAAGAGCCGCTCGTGGTGTTTTTCCGCCACGCTTATAGCATCCAGGGTGTCGGCGGCCCGTTCAAATCCCTCATCCCGGGCAATTGCCGCAAATCCTTTGTACATGCTGTCATGGACATAGAGTTCCAGTTCTGCCGAGGCAAGCAGATTTGCATGGGTGTCCTTGATCACCCCGGCGGGAAAACTCCACTGGATTTCATATTCACCGCCGTTAAAAAACTTAAAGAATCTCAGCGCATGTTCATGCTCTTGAGCGGCCGTCTCATCAAATAACCGTCCTATCTGCATGAAACTCTCCTCCCGTGCCCGGTCGGCGAAAAAATTATACCGGCTCCGGGCCTGGGCCTCGGCGGCAAAGGAGGTGAGCAGGTTTTTGGCGGTCAGGCTGTCCCGGAAAGCGACCATGAGGCCTCCTCTTTATTCTTCAATGATGATTGCATCGGCTCCGCATTGATCGGCGGCCTTCTGCACAATTTCCTCCAGATGTTTGGGAATAACATCGAATTTGACAATTGAAAGGAGTTGATCCTCGTCATACTCAAACACCTCGGGACAAAGCTTGTTGCAATTTCTGTCACCCATACACTGTTTTGTAATAGTCGCTTTCATGGAGATCTCCTTATCTGCGGGTTAATGAAAATGAAAAACGAAACAAGAGAGTATTGAGTATTTATACAAGGTGTCGTTCTATTATTCAAACACAAACTTATCCGTTAGCAGCGGTCCGAAATTCTTGTTAAGAATATCAGAAGACAGTATTTTAGGGATGCTCAAAACATCATCCTATGGACGATTTATGAGAGAGGGGGCGGAGGAACGATCTTCCGAACTGAACTATCGGTTTTTCTGCGAATATTTTTGGGCGGCATGAATATTATCCTGGTTGCGGCAGAGGAAATGAACAAGGGCATGGTCATCCTGACGGATCATCGCGCGGAACATATTGTCAAGGTCCTGCGAAGT
>JAJYAX010000071.1 GCA_021779275.1 Deltaproteobacteria bacterium
CTGCCCCAGAGGACTGACTCCCCCAAGGACATACCCCGTGGCTCGTTCCACCACTGTCCTGTCGGCCATCACCGCCTTTTTCGCCCCCGCGGCCCTGGCCATCTGTTTCATGCTGAGCATGGAGGACACCGGCAGGACACCCACCGCCAGACGGTTATCGTCAAGCTGGACAACCAGCGTCTTAAAGACCCTCTCCTCGTCAACCCCCAGCCTTTCCGCCGCCTCCTTACCGTAGGCCTCGTTGGCGGGATCATGGCTGTATTGATGCACCGTAAAGGGGATCTTTTTTTTCTTTGCTGCGTTAATAGCGGGTGTCATGGTGAGAGGCTCAGATGAGGTGTTATTGTTCCAGCACACGGGCCAGTGTCTGGGGAAAATCCGTAAACAGGCCGCTGACGCCGGCCCGGATAAACCGCAGCATCTCGGAAGGCCGGTTCACGGTATAGAGGTTCACCCGGCAGCCGTGCGCGCGGGCGGCCTGGATCTGCGTCTCGTCCGTGCAGTGCGCAGCGGCATTGTAGGTCGAAAATTCATACCCACCCCAATCCTGCCTGCCGGTGAGGGACGGACCGATCAGGGCATTTATCTCGATATCCGGCCGTTTATCCCGGACCTCGCGGATATAGGCATGCTCGAAAGAGGAGATGCTCACCAGGCCGGCAGGGACCCGAAGCTGTTCTATGCACTGCAGGACAGCGTTCGTAATCGGAAAGGTCTCCATCGGGGTAGGCGCCCGCTTGATCTCGATATTGACCCGCCAGGATTTTTCTTGAGCAAAAATCAGGACCTCCTCAAGGGTCGGAATCGCAACCCCGGCAAACGACTGGAGCTCTTCCAGGGAGATTTGTCCGGCTGCGATCCGGCCGAAGGGATCGGCGGCGGCGAACCAGGATCCGGCATCCAGAGAGCGGATTTCGGCCAGGGTAAAGGTGGTGCAGGGTTTCCGCGCCCGATCCGGGAACCGCGTGCGGACATCGGTTGTGCGCAGCAGGAGTTCATCATGGAGGATGATCAATCCGCCGTCCATGGTGGGGGCGACATCGATCTCCAGGATGTCTGCGCCAACCTCCCAGGCCTTGCGGATGGCGGGAAGGGTGTTTTCCGGGGCGAGGCTTCCGGCGCCTCGATGGGCGATATTGAGTACCATTATATCCCGTTATGCCGGAGGAAAGCTCAAACCGTCTTCATCTCAAGCAGGGAGCTCAAGACCTCTTTGAAATTCTGCAGGGTATAGGGCTTGGCGATGACGCCGCTGAACCCATATTCCCGGTAATTGGACATGATCGGGTCGTTGGAATAGCCGCTGGAGACGACCAGGCAGGCCCGGGGAAAACGAGAGAGTATCCGCTCGGCCGCCTGTTTTCCTCCAAGCCCTCCGGGAATGGTCAAATCCATGATGACCAGTGAAAATGGCGCCCCAGATTCCACGGAGGCGGTGTAGAGTTCAATGGCCTCATATCCTCCCGCGCAGAGGGTCACCTCATACCCGAGGTGGGTGAGCATCAGCGAGGCAATATCCCTGACCATCTGGTCGTCGTCCATGACCAGGATGGAGCCGCCTCTGTGCTCAGCCGTCAGCTCGACCGCGGCATCCGCCCGTTCTTCCGCCCTACCAATTGACGGCAGGTGGATGGTGAAGGTCGTGCCTGTGCCGATGACGGACTCGACGCCGATGTGTCCGCCATGCCTGCTGATAATCGAGTGGACGGAAGAGAGTCCCAGGCCGATTCCAGCCGACTTGGTGGTGAAATAGGGGTCGAAGATTCTTTTCAGAATATCGTCCGGGATCCCGCAGCCCTGATCGGTACAGGTCAGCCGGATATAGGGACCTGGAGGAAGCGACAGGGCATTGTTACAGGTAAGCACTTCGTTCCGGGCGGCGACAGTCAGTATTCCACCTCCCGGCATCGCCTGGGTGGCGTTGATGATGATATTCTGCAGGACCTGGCTTATCTGCCCTTCGTCGGCCTCGAAGGCATGGATTGAATCAGGGATATCGATGGTTCCCTTGACATTGGAGCCATGCAGGATAAAGGACAGGGCCTCCTCGACCAGGCGCCGGGGTGACACCACCTTCTTTATCGGCTCGCCGCCACGCGCAAAGGTCAGCAGTTGATGCGCCAGTTCTCCGGCCCGCACCGCCGCTTTCTCGGCCTCGGCCAGGGGCTTGTATGCCTTGTGAGCGGCATCGAGAAAGACCCTGGCAAAGGAGATGTTCCCCATGATCCCCGTCAGGATGTTGTTGAAATCATGGGCAATGCCTCCGGCAAGGATTCCCAGGGATTCCAGCTTTTCAATTTTCAGCTGCTCATGCTCATGTTTTTTGCGCTCCGTTATATCGCGGGAAATCGAGATAAGATGCGGTACGCCTTTCAGCGAAATGACCCGGGCGGACATCAATCCGGTAACGAGACTGCCGTCTTTCCTGCGAAACTGGGCTTCAAGATTCTCGACATAGCCGTTTTCACGAAGTCCCTGGACCAAGCGCTGCCGGTCGGCAAGCTCGTGCCAGACATCAATCTCCAGGGAGGTCTTTCCCCGGATGTCCTCCCGGGTAAAACCGGTTATCCGGGTAAACCCTTCATTGATATCCACGTAGAGACCGTCTTCCAGACGGTTGATATTCACCGCATCGGGACTGAAATCGAAGGTCATCCGGAATTTATCCTCGCTTTCCTGCAGCAGTTGTTCCGTCCGTTTATGCTCGGTGATATCGCGCACGCTGGCGATAATGCCATTGATCGCAGGATCGTCAAGGAAGCTCTGGCCGATGGCCTCGGAGAAGCCCCAGCCCTTTGTCTTGTGGATATGCCGGTATTGAACGGAGACGGTTTTTTCAGGATGTTCGACGGCCTCGTTCCAGGCGGCCCGGACGGCTTTCATATCGTCCGGATGGATAAGGGTGTCCAAGACCCTCCCCTCCAGCTGGGCCACAGGAAATCCGGTTATCCTCTCCGCTGCGGGACTGACATACCTCGGGCGTCCGTCGGCATCCACGATGACCAGACTGTCCGAGGAATTCTTGACCAGGAAATCCAGCCGTTCCTCACTCTCCCGCAATGCGTTGGTCGACTGTCTGATCCTGCCGCTCAGGCGGGAAATCAGCAAAAAAAGGAGGAGAGAGGTGCAGAGAATAAAGAGCAGACCTTTGAAAATGGCTACTTCCGTCATGGTCGCGGGGTCGCGGACAAACCACCCCACGACCGTATCGGAAAAATAAATCCAGGCGCAGCCAAACAGGGCATAGATAATGACTATCCTTCCGGCTTCATAATGTTTTTTTATCTGTTGCTGTTCCACAGCCCCTCACTCATGAAATAGACATCCTCTTCCTACGCTATATAAGATCGAGTGAATTTTGTAAATCAGCAAACATATTCTATCTGATTCTTAGGTGATGGTGTATAAAGAAATTAAAGAAATATCCTTCCTGAAGAACGTATCAAAGGGAGGACTTCTCTCTCTGCAAGGCCACATTCCTCTGCTTGGAACATAGTGTATGCTTCGAAAATGGAGATGGAGCAGCTCATCGAAGCGCTGCTTCTTTATTTTTATATTTTTGTTTTTACTGGGGAATTGTTATTCCTTCACTGTCAGGGCGGCTGCCCCGGCGACGTCAACAACCACCGCCATCCGGGTGGTTATGGATAATAATTATCCGCCGTACGCCTTCCTGGACAGTAACGGCGCCATCCAGGGGATACTGGCCGACCAATGGCGACTCTGGCAGGAAAAAACCGGTATCCGGGTCGAATTGCAGGCCATGGACTGGAATGACGCCCTGAAGGGAATGAAGGCCGGAGACTTTGATGTTATCGATACAGTCTTTATCACCACGGAACGTCTGACCTGGCTCGATTTCAGCAAACCCTATGCCCGCATCGAGGTCTCTGCTTTTTTCAACAACGAAATCAGCGGCATAACTGATATTAATTCCCTGAGGGGTTTTAGTGTGGCCGTCAAGGAAGGCGATGCGGCCGTTGACCTCCTGCAGAGCCACGGGATAAACAACCTTGTATTTTTCGGGAGCTACGAGGCCATTATCCGGGCCGCCAGAGAGCATAAGGTCAACGTCTTTGTCGTCGATAAACCGCCGGCTCTTTATTTCCTCTATAAATATGGGATTCAGCGGCAATACAACGCCTCTCTCCCTTTTAATGTCGGTGAATTTCACCGGGCGGTCAGGAAAGGGAATACGGCCCTGCTGAAAGCAATTGAGTCAGGTTTCGCCCGGATATCACCCGGGGAGGTGCAGCAGATCGAGAAAAAATGGTACGGTGCCCCCCTCTTGAGCTTTGTTTCTCTCCGCTATCTGCTGGCCGGCCTCTGGATTCTCTTTTTCCTGATTCTCGGCCTGTTTTACTGGAACAGGTCACTGAGTTCGGCTGTAAAAAGGCGCACAGCCGAACTGGAGATGAGGGATTTGGAACTGCGCAAGAGCGAGGCCCAGTATCGCGAACTGGTGGAAAACGCCAACAGCATTATTTTGCGCAGGGATAACCAGGGCCGGATTTCTTTTATCAATGAGTTCGCCCAACGTTTCTTCGGCTATCAGGCAGGCGAGGTCATCGGTAAAAGCGTGGTCGGGACCATAGTGCCCGAGACGGACACCGCAGGGAGAAACCTGCTGGTGATGATCGCCGACATCGGGCTGCGGCCGAACAACTACGTGGCCAATGAAAACGAGAACATGCGCCGGGATGGAACACGCGTCTGGGTATCCTGGACCAACAAGCCGCTCTACGACGCTGCGGGTGAGGTTAGCGAAATACTCTGTGTCGGCAATGATATAACTGATCGCAGGCGGGCGGAAGAGGCCCTGCGGCGGGAACGCCAGCGATTGGAATTCGTGATCGCCGGCTCGCGCCTGGGCACCTGGGAATGGAATGTCCAGACCAACGAGACCGTATTCAACGAGACCTGGGCAGGGCAGGTCGGCTACAGGCTGGAGGAACTGGAGCCCTGCCGCCTTGAGACATGGGAACGGCTGGTACATCCCGACGATCTGGCGCGAACACGGGCGTCTTTGCTCAGTTGTGTCGAGGGTGAGGCTCCCGACTTTGACAGCGAGTTCCGGATGAGGCACAGGGATGGCTATTGGGTCTGGATTCTTGGCCGGGGCCGCATCTTGACCAGCGACAGCGAAGGACGGCGCCGGTCGATGTTCGGGACCCACACCGACATCACCAGGATAAAACAGGCGGAGGAGAGGCTGCAGACGACCAATGAACTGCTGTCCCTGTTCATAAAGCATTCACCAATTTACGCCTTCATCAAAGAGGTGACCCCCACCGAAAGCCGCGCCTTGCATGTCAGTGATAATTATAGGGACATGCTGGGTATTTCCGGCTCTGATATGACCGGCAGGACCATGCAGGAACTTTTTCCGGCTGAGTTTGCCGAAAAGATAACGGCCGACGACTGGCAGGTGATCTCCCGTGGCGTCACACTGCACCTGGACGAAGACTTGAACGGCCGCAATTATACGACCATCAAGTTTCCGATCCGGTTTGGAGACCGGCACCTGCTGGCCGGTTACACCATCGACATCACCGAGCGCAAGCGAACAGAGGAAGAGTTGCGCCGACGGGAAAATCAACTGCAAAAGATACTCGAGATTCTGCCCATCGGGCTGTGGTTCGCCGACAAGAACGGCACCCTGCTGCACGGCAACCCGACGGGCATTAAGATCTGGGGAGCCGAGCCCCAGGTGCCGATTTCCGAATACGGCATCTTCAAGGCCTGGCGTCTTCCGTCACACGAGCCGGTCAAACCGGATGAATGGGCGCTGGCAAAGACAATCCGCCAGGGGGTCACCATCGTCGATGAGCTCCTGGAGATCGAATCCTTTGACGGGAAGAGAAAGACGATACTGAATTATACTGCGCCGGTGCTGGATGACAATGGCGACCTCGACGGCGCCATCGTGGTGATTCTGGATATCAGTGATCGCACGACCCTGGAAAACCAGCTCCGCCAGGCGCAAAAAATGGAATCCATAGGAAGACTGGCCGGCGGCGTAGCCCATGACTTCAATAATATGCTGAGCGTGATTCTCGGCCATACCGAGTTGGCCCTGCACTCGCTGAACCCGGCCCAGCCTCTCTATTCGAGGCTGCAGAATATTCGCGAGGCCGCCCAGCGTTCCGCCGACCTCACCCAACAGCTGCTGGCCTTCGCCCGCAAGCAGACCGTCGCCCCCAAGGTGCTCGATCTTAACGAGACCCTGGCCGGGATGCTGAAAATGCTGAAGCCGCTCATCGGCGAGAATATCGATCTGGCCTGGCTGCCGGGCCAAGACCTGGGACCGGTCAAGATAGATCCCTCACAGATCGACCAGCTGCTGGTGAATCTCTGCGTCAACGCCCGCGACGCCATCGGCGGTACGGGGAAGGTCACCATCGAAACGGGCGCCACCGTCTTCGATGAGGCCTACTGCGCCGGACATGCGGGCTCCATCCCCGGCGACTATGTGTTGCTGGCCGTGAGCGACAACGGCTGCGGCATGGACCCCGAGATGCTTTCCCACCTGTTCGAGCCCTTTTTCACCACCAAGAAGACGGGTACAGGAACCGGCCTGGGGCTGGCCACGGTGTACGGCATCGTCAAACAGAACAACGGATTTATCAATGTCTACAGCGAGCCCGGCCAGGGAACAACCTTCAGGATTTATCTGCCCCGGCACACTGCCGAGACGGAATGGAGGGCAAAGACGGATGCAGCAGAACTGCCCGAGCATGGGCGGGAGACCATCTTGCTGGCGGAGGACGAGCCTCTGATCCTCGAGATGACCACGGCCATGCTGAGACCTCTGGGGTACACCGTCCTGCCCGCCACAACGCCCGGTGAGGCCATCCGCCTGGCGCGGGAACACACGGGCGAAATCGACCTGCTGATCACCGATGTGGTCATGCCCGGGATGAACGGCCGGGATCTGGCCAGAAATCTCCTCTCCCTCCACCCCAAGCTCAAATGCCTGTTCATGTCAGGTTACACGGCCAACGTCATAGCGCATCAGGGTGTGCTGGATAAGGGCGTGCACTTCATCCAGAAGCCGTTCACCATCAGGGATTTTGCCGCCATAATCAGAGAGGTGCTGCACCGGGATCCCGCCTGAAATGCGACGGCGCCGGTGAGTCCGGCAACCGGTGCGCAGCGGTCGGCTGAAGAGAGGATTAACGGGAAAGCGCCTCCTCCTTCTTCAACGCCTGAAATTCCGCATCATTCAAGGATCGCCACTCCCCTTCCGCGAGCGTGTCCAGCTCAATGGCGCCGATCCGGACCCGCAGGAGGTCCTCAACGTGCAGGCCCACCGCCTCACACATCTTTCGGATCTGCCTATTGCGGCCGTCATGCAGGATAAAGC
>JAJYAX010000072.1 GCA_021779275.1 Deltaproteobacteria bacterium
GCAGCTTCTGGTTTTCTAAAAACCGGTCGCCGGCCCGAACCTGACCCTGTCCGTCTTCCCCGGGTTTAGCGGAGACCTTGGCCAGTCTCTCAGGTATCTCCTTATAGTAGCGAACGATATCGATATGGGCCGGCAGATCGAGAATGCGGCTCAGCCCGCCCGCCGGATCCGCTTCGATGTCAATGCCTGCCAGCGTCTCCTTGTGTCTCCGTATGGATTCATGGGAGACGGAGGCAAAGAGCTGCGCCGAGTGAAAATCATGGCACAGGATCCCGCAACGATCCAGAAACCAGGGCATCGGATCATCTTCCAGAAGCCAGTATTCATAGTTTTTCAGAAGGATGGCGCGCATCAGCAGGGCTATCGGCCGATAATCAAAGGATATCTCCTGCCGGGCACTGAAGGCAAGCAGATGGGCGGCCACCTTTTTCATCGGGTGCTGCCCCTGGACGATATGCATCAGGGCCGGATCATCTCCTTTTTCAAATTCCCGCATCATGGTGAAGATATGATTCAACGATTTTTCAAACCTCTTCAGATCAGGGCCTTCCAGGAGACTGATTGTTTTCTCGATCCAGGCAATCTTCGCCTCAATGATCAGGGAGAGAAGCGTTGCATTCTTTTCCGAATCCGCGATAGCCTGGAAAAACAGATGCGCGAACAGTTCGATGGCCCTGGGTCCTTCCTGTTGCCGGATGAAATGCCCTGTGTTTTTCAGCACAAAGCTCCTGTAGAGGGGCAGGATCAGACTCCAGTTCCTGAACGGATGACAGATCTCATAGAGCAGACTCTCAAGACTTGAGTATAAGCCCTTAAACTTCTTCATCATATCGAGCAGAAGCGTGAGATCCGGATCGATAACCACATTCTCGGCGGTCTCCAGGAGATTAGCCCTCAAGGCATCCGATTCGATCACCGCCGGGGACGTTTCAATTTTCATTTTCATTTCAATTGCTTGTGGTTGACGTTCAGAGAGGGGAATCTCGTCTCAAAAAAAGACAGGGAAAGTGGCGGGGAAAAGCCCCGGAGCGCTCCGGGGCTTACCATATCATGCGGAATCAGAGAGGCCTGTTGGCATCCATGTACCGGATGAGGTCGAGCATGCGATTTGAATATCCCCATTCATTGTCATACCAGCTCATGACCTTCACCATCGAGCCGATCACCTTGGTGGACTGGGCGTCGATAATCGACGAATGGCTGTCGCCCTGAAAATCGATGGAGACCAGCGGCAGATCGGTATATCCCAGATAACGGTTGGCAGCCTCCTTCAGGGCCAGATTCACCTCTTCCACGCTTGTCTCCTTCTCCACCTCCATGACGGCATCCACCAGAGAGACATTGGGCGTCGGCACCCGGACGGCCAGCCCGTCAAACTTGCCTTTCAGCTCAGGGATAACCAGGGCGACGGCGGCGGCGGCCCCGGTCTTGGTCGGAATCATGGACAGACAGGCGGCCCGCGCGCGGCGGAGATCGGAATGCGGAAAATCGAGAAGACGCTGATCCCCGGTATAGGAATGGATAGTGGTCATCAGCCCGCGTTTGATCCCGAAATTATCAAGAATCACCTTCGCAAAGGGGGCCAGGCAATTGGTCGTACAGGAGGCGTTGGAGACAATATGATGCTGGGTGGCCTCATATTCATCCTCATTCACGCCCATCACAAAGGTCTTCACCTCCCCCTTGGCCGGGGCCGAGATCACGACCTTATGGGCGCCTGCATCGAGATGGCCATGGGCGGATTGGCCATCGTGAAAGAGTCCGGTACATTCGGCGACATATTCCACCCCCAGATTGCCCCAGGGGATATCGGCCGGGCTCCGATGGCTGGTTACGGCGATATGGCGCCCATCAACCCAAATGCCATGCTCATCGCTCTTCACCTCTCCCCCGAATGTTCCCATGACGGAATCATACTTGAGGAGATGGGCAAGCGTCGCGTTGTCCGTCAGATCGTTGATCGCCACGATCTCAACATCTCCGAACAGCGGATCCTTGCTTGCAGCCCGGAAAATATTCCTGCCTATGCGTCCGAAACCGTTTATACCGATTTTAATTGTCATGCCCTGCCTCCATTATGTTTTCCCGTCAGACAACAACAGGATATGTGATCACAAGATCTGCGCCATCCGCTGCTGTCTTGCCTTTTTATAAAGCTGCATATACCGTTTCATAACCTTGTCCCAGGTATGATTTTCCTGGATCCGCAGCACCGCCTCCTTCTGCATCCTGCGCACGCAGCCGGGACTCTTATAGCAGTCGATGGCCCTCCGCACGGCCTCCACCAGATCTTCTCTGGTATCCTCCCTGTAGGTAAACCCGGTCTTGCCCTCCAGGACCTTGACCAGGCCGCCCACAGAGTGAACAATGGGGAGATTGCCGAAGAGCTGGGCTATATAGTCCGTCAACCCGCAGGGTTCATAGCGGGACGGGATGAGAAAAAAATCCCCGGCGGCATAGACCTGATTGGCCGCAACCGGACTGAATCCGCGCAAAAAACAGACCCGTCCCTGGTTCTCCTGCTGCTCCGTCAAACTGATAATCTGCTCTTCCTCCCGGGTCCCGCCGCTCCCCAGCAGGAGAATCCGGAAATCGCCGTCCTGACGGAGCAGGTATCGGATGGAGCCGATCAACACATCGACCCCCTTCTGCTCATTCAGACGACCGATGAAGGTAAACAACGGCCTGTCCAGATCAGGCCGCAGATGCCCGAACTGCCCAACTCCTGGAAGTATCTCATTTCCGGAAAGCTTTTGCAACATGGCCAGCTTACAATTTTTCTTCCCCCCGAGCTCCCTTTCTGCAAGCGGATCAAAGGGGGCGGCGATCCCGCATTCCTCGGCCCGGCGGGGATCAAAGTCGGCCGGATCAATGCCGTTGGTCACCCCCTCCAGCACTATCCCCATTTCCGCCAGGCGGTGTCCCAGCCAGCCGGTCAGGCGATCATCCTGTGTTTCCTGGAGTTCCCGGGCATAATTTTCACTGACCGTGTTCAGGACCGCATGGCGGCCGGCGGCAAGAAACGGATCGAAGGCAGCCCCCAGACGGTTCTCTAGAATACTCCTCCGGGAGAGCCCGGTAATCCCCCGGGCAAAGGGCAGGTCCGCCACCTCCTGATGATAGCCGATACCGGCGTTATGGATTGTGACCACCACCCCGGTTCCCCGGAAGGAGTGGCGAAGGCCGTCGATCTCCCGGATCATCGCCGGCAGAACAGCGGTATGACCGTCATGGCAATGGATGATATCCGGCTGTTCATTCAGGATCTGCATCAGCGCCAGGGCGCCCTTCTGCAGCAGGATGTTCATCGCAAAATAATCAACATGCCCGGTCCCCTGCTTCTTCCAGGGTTCCAGAGCCTCCTCGGCCAGGGTATAGGTATAGACATCGGCCTTTTCCCGGAAACGTTCGGCCGCCAGCAGATAGACATGCACCCGGCCCAGCTTCCGGTGCCAGACACCGACCGTCTCCTGACGCTCAATGTCCACGTACGGCATGTTGACGGCATACTCAAGGTTCACTCCCGGCCGCAAAGGGTCCTCAAGGGGCAGAAACCCCTCCTCTCGGGCCGGGATGAACCCGTAGAGCGGCATGGCCACGCTCAGTCTCCGCCCGTTCCAGCCTGCCAGGGTCCCCGCCAGCTGCTTGACCACATCCTTGACACCGCCCGCTCCCGCCAGGCCGCTGTATTCACGGGTCAGCATCCATATGTTCCTGATCGCCCCCTGTTCTTTCGTCATATCCCGATCCCGGTCCTCTCTTTGATGGCCCTGTCACGCAGCAGATAGTCGGCCAGGGTCAGGCGCACCATGGCCTCACAGACCGGAATGATACGGGGAATAGCCGAGATGTCATGCCGCCCGCCAACCCGGATCGTGACCTCTTCATTGGCCAGGTTGACCGTCCTCTGCTCCCTGGAGATAGAGGGAATGGGTTTGACCGCCACCCTGATGACGATTTCCTCGCCGTTGGATATTCCCGCCAGGATGCCGCCGGCATTGTTTCCCAGAAACCCGGCAGCCCCTATGGCGTCATTGTTTTCCGAGCCGAGCATGTCCGCCGCCGCAAAGCCGGCGCCTATCTCGACCCCCTTTACCGCACCGATGGACATCAGGGCATGGGCAAGACCGGCGTCGAGCTTGTCAAAGACCGGATCCCCGAGACCGGCCGTACACGTGGCCCGGATTTCCACAATGCCTCCCAGGGTATCGCCTTGAGCACGGACCTCCTGCACCCGCGCCTCCATCTGCCGGGCGGCGACGGGATCAGGACAGCCGTAGCTGTTTTCCTGAATGTGCGAGAGATCACAGGTCCGGATACGGACGCCGCCCAAGGCTATGGTGTAGGCACGGACCTCAATTGCGTGTTTTTTAAGGAGCTGTTTGGCTATGGCCCCGGCGGCAACTCTGGCGGCGGTCTCCCTGGCCGAGGCGCGCCCGCCTCCCCGGTGATCCCTGATGCCGTATTTGGCAAGATAGGTCTTGTCGCCATGTCCCGGCCTGAAGATATCTCGCAGGGCATCATAGGACTTTGAGTGGGCGTCCTTATTAAAAATGGCCAAGGATATCGGTGTCCCCGTGGTTCTCGGCATCTCTTCGCCGTGCGGAACAAAAACTCCGGAGAGAATCTCGACCTTGTCAGGCTCCTTCCGGGGACTCGACGCCCCTCCCTGTCCGGGACGCCGCCGCGCCATTTCATGATCGATATCCGCCTGATCAATGATGAGCCCCGGCGGACATCCATCGATAACGACCCCGATTGCCGTCCCATGCGACTCCCCCCAGGTGGTCACCCGGAAGGCCTCGCCAAATGTATTCCCTGCCATTCCCAGCCTTATTGTTGAATTTTCGCTACCTTTGCTACTATATAGTCAACAGCCTCAGCGGCCGGCAGCCTCCCGGTATCGACGGAAAAATCGGCAAGTTCCCGATAGAGAGGTTCTCTCTCTTCCAGGATCCGGGCCATCTCTTCAACGACCCCCTGCCCTGACAGGGAAGGCCGATTGTCCGGGGCATCCCTGCCTATACGCTGCATCAAGATGGACATGTCGGCCGTAAGCCAGACGATGGTCGCGTTTTTCTTCAGCTCCGGCCATACCTGCCGGTGCAGGACCGCACCCCCTCCCGTCGCCACAACGCTTCCGGTTGCCTCAACCAGGTCTCTCAAGACCTCTTCTTCACAGCGGCGGAAACCCTCCCAGCCTTCCCGCTGGACAATCGTTGTGACTGAGGCCCCCTTTAGCTGACAGATACATTGATCCGTATCGACAAAAGCGCAGCCGCACCGTCGCGCCAGCAATTCCCCTACCGTCGTCTTTCCCGTTCCCCGAAAGCCGATGAGAATAATCAGTCCGTTCATTGTATTTTTTCCCTTTAATTTGTTATAGTATACGGGAATAAAGGTATGTCAAGAAAGGATCTTTGCCGATATCCTTAAATTTTTTCCTTGTTTTTACCATGAACAGGTATAATTTTCCATAATCGGCACGGGAATCAGACGGCCCTCCGATCATGTTTCCCTCATTACTGACAGAAAGGCGCGCCAAGGTGAACGTATGAAGTTCAAAGACTATTATACCACTCTCGGGTGTAAAAAAGATGCCGGCCAGGATGACATAAAACGGGCCTACCGGCGGCTGGCCAGAAAATTCCATCCCGATGTCAACAAGGATCCCGGCGCCGAAGAGCGATTTAAGGAGATAGGCGAGGCCTATGAGGTCCTGCATGATCCTGAGAAACGGAAGGCCTACGACCGCTTCGGCAGCAACTGGAAGGCAGGCCAGGATTTTGAGCCTCCCCCCGGCTGGGATGCGGGGTTCACCTTCAACGGCAGGCGGCAGGCATCTGCCGGGGCCAGTGATTTCAGTGACTTTTTCGAGACACTCTTTGGCGGACAGCGGTTTCAGACGGAAGACGGAGTGCATTTCGGCCGCCGCAATTTCATGGCCAAAGGGCAGGATATCCAGGCCAAGATCGAAATCAGCCTGGAAGACAGCTATACCGGAAGCAGCCGTACCATCACCCGGAACCGGACCATCCCGGAACCGGGAGGCCGTCTTGCCACCCGGCCCTCCTCACTCCAGGTCACTCTTCCTCGCGGCATCATCGAGGGGCAGCAGATCAGGCTCGAAGGCCAGGGCTCACCAGGCCACAACGGCCCTAACGGCGACCTCTTCCTGGAGATCATCTTCGCCGCCCATCCTGTCTTCACCGTCCAGAAACGGGATATCCTGCTCACCCTTCCGGTAACTCCATGGGAAGCGGCCCTGGGGGCCACCATAAAGGTACCGACGCTGGGAGGCCCGGTTGATCTGAAGATCCCCCCGCATGCGCAGACCGGCAAAAAGTTACGGCTTAAGGGCCGCGGCCTATGCTCTCAGCATCACAGCGGCGATCAGTATGTCACCCTGACCATCATGACCCCGCCGGCCACCACCAAGGCGCAGAGAGAATTCTACGAGCAGATGTCCCGGATATTTTCCTTCAACCCGAGGACAGGAGGAATGTGATCATGGACGAACACCCCAAGGCCGTCATTATTGACGAATCCACCTGGTACTCGCTGAGCGAGGCCTGCGGCCTCTGCCGGGTGGATGATGAACGTATCCAGGAGATGATCCAGGAGGGGGTCCTCTCACCTGCCGGCTCTTCCGCACAGGAATGGCGTTTTGGCGCCCGGGAATTGAGACGTATCCAGATTGCCCTTCGGCTGCAGCGCGACCTGGACATCAACCTGCCGGGGGCAGCCCTGGCCCTGGACCTCCTGGAAGAGCTTGACCGCCTGCGGACTCTTACAAAAAACCTGGACATTACCGGGTAGTTCCTGTAGAGAAGGAACAATCCGCCGGACGCCTGGCAGGAGAGCCGCACCACGCCATCCACCTCTATTGAGGAAAGAATGATTGCCGGAAACCTTACACTGACCACGAAAGGCTCCATGGAACTCATAGACATCACCGCCATGGTGGAAGACAGGCTGCAGGCCGCAGGCATCACACGGGGGATATGCACACTGTTCAATCCCCATACCACCGCCGGCCTGACCATCAACGAGGGAGCGGATCCGGCGGTCCGGCAGGATATCATAGACGGCCTCAGGACGATGGTCCCCATGGACCACCCTTTCAGGCATCTGGAAGGAAATTCACCCGCCCATATCATGGCCTCTCTGATGGGGAGCTCTCTTACCGTTTTTATTGAAGACGGCAGAATTACCCTGGGGACCTGGCAGCGGATATTCTTCTGTGAATTTGACGGCCCTCGAACACGATCACTGCACTGGCGGCTCATCTCGTATAATTGATCCCACTATTTAGACGATTTGTGCCTCGGGAAATCTCTGCGCCGTTCAGCGGTTTTCATTTAT
>JAJYAX010000073.1 GCA_021779275.1 Deltaproteobacteria bacterium
GAATTCGAGCTTTTCCATGCCGCGCTGCATGGACGGCTCGGAACCGCTGGACATGACGGGATTGCCGAAATAGCAGAGCATGGCCTTCAGACGCCCGGCATTGACATCCTCTTCAAAGTAGCCGGGAATCCAGCCGCTCCAGAGACGGCCTTTATTCAGTTTGGTCTTGGAGGCATTGTTCGGCGGTTTCGGCTGATCGTCCGCCCAGGCGGAGGCAAGCTTGAACTTGCGCACCAGGGCTGGCCCGCCGGGGGCGTCGAAACAGCCCATCAGGGCGTTCAGGGCCATCAGGGCCTGGGTGGCGTGGACGGTGTTGGGGGCCTGGGCGACGCCGGTCCAGGAGTTGGCGCCGGCGTTCGGCGCCGCGGCCGCGAACTCACGGGCCAGCCGCTCAATGGTCGCCGCAGGGACGCCGCAGATGTCCTCGGCCCAGGCGGGAGTCCTGACAATGCCGTCCTCTTCGCCCAGGAGCCGTTTCTGAAAGGCCTCAAAGCCATAGGTCCACTGATCGACAAACTCCCGGTCATAGAGCTTCTCACTGACAATCACATAGCACATGGCCATGGCCATGGCCCCGTCCGTGCCGGGCCGAATCGGAACCCATTCCGTAGCGATCTCGGCCGACTCGCAGCGCCGGGGATCGACCACCACCAGCTTGGTCCCGTCCTTCACCGCCTTTTTCAGCAGGCCCACCTTCCGCTGACCGGCCGAGGTGTTCAGCTCGTTGATGCCGAAGAGCAGGATAAAGCGGGAATTGGCATAGTCGATCCACGGCCGCTTTTCGCTGAAATTTTTTTCGTTGGCCATCCGGGCCGGATTGTCACACATCTGGCGATGCGTCGTCTTGTGCGGGGTTCCATAGGCCGCCATCACCGCCTCATGACACCAGGCATTGAAATCATTGCCCCGGTGAAAGGCGACGGTCTCGGGATCCATGGCCTTCAATCTGTCGACGGTCATATCCAGGGCCTCTTTCCAGGAAGCCTTACGGAAGCGGCCGTTTTCCTTGATAAGGGGAGATTTGAGCCGGTAGGCCGAGTAGGCATTGTTTTGCGCATTGGCCCCCTTGATGCAGAGTCTGCCTCCGCCTTTCGGATCGCCGGGCAAGCCCTTGCAACCGGTCATGATATTGTCCTTCACCGTGACCTCCTGACCACAGAGACCCAGGCAGATATAGCAATGGGTCTTTACCGAGCGGCCCGGCGCCGGGGCCTGCGCCCCCTCGGCAATCAAGGTATACCCCCCTTCGAGCCCCAGGGCGGCGATGGCCTTGCTCATATGCTCAAGGACATGGACATAGGCTCCGTCGGCGTCCTGCTGTGACAAGGCCGTAAAGGAATACATCCGTTCATTGAACAGAAAGCTCATGGTCATCTCGGCCAGACCACGATAGAAATCACTGGTGGTGGCTCCGGTCAGGACCGCGCAGAAATCAACACACCAGCCCATCAGATGATTGCGCAGGAAGTCAAACTGGCTGTCCCGCCCCTCCCCCTTCGCCGCTTTTTCGGCGAGATAGCGCATAAATTCGAGCTCGACGGCGATATGATCATCGAGATCCGCGTAGTTTTCACGCTTGCCGACCCCCGCCTCACGATAGGCCTTCCGCACTGCGGCCAAGGGCTCCTGCATAACCAGCGGTTCCCGTGCCTGATAGCAGGATTCATAGGGGAAGGCCGGATTTCTGCCGGCATTCAGGAACAACTCGGCATAATCATGCCGCAATTCACGGTAGGCCGCCTCGACCGGCCTGCCCTTCAGATAGGAGGTAATCCGACCTATCCCCGAACAGAAATCCTGAATACTGCAGCTGTCCTGCAGATCAAGGAGTTGCTGGAAAAAGAGTCCGTTCCCCATCTTCCCGACCAGCTCTTCCGGGATCTCGTCCCGGAACATGGCGGAGAGGAAGTGATAGACTTGGGCCCTGGCCTGATTCAATTCTCGAAAATCCATTGTCTTCTCCATATTAAATAGAAATTGGGCTCTTCCGGCTCTTGCCCTTGAGAACCTTCTCGACCTTCTCTTCAAGCTCCTGGCGATCAATCGGCTTGACACAGTACTCATCCGCCCCGAGACTGATGGCCTCCCTGGCCGTCTCGACAGTGGGATATCCGGTCAACATGATGGCGCGCATATCAGGACGAACCTGTTTCAGCAGGGCCAGGACCGCAACCCCGCTCATTTTCTGCAACTTGATATCAAGGATGGCCAGATCGACCGCCTCTGTCTTGGCAAACTGCAGCGCCGCATCTTCTTCGGTAAAGGTATGCACCGAATGACCCTTCTTGGTCAGGATCTTTCCGATCAGGACCGTTGCATCGAGAACATCGTCAAGCACCAGTATTTCAGCCATTTTTTCCTCCATTTTTCCTGTAGCGGATACTCAGATCGAACCACCAGCCTGAGACCCTGATATTTCCTGTTTCTGTTCATCTTCTACCGGGAGTGTTATCCGAAAGAGTGTCCCCTGAAGCAGCCCCTGCCTATCATGCACCGGGCTTTCAACCTGAATGGCGCCGCCATGCTCGTGAATAATGCCGTAGGAGACGGACAGGCCGAGGCCGGTCCCCTGCCCCACCGGCTTGGTGGTAAAAAACGGCTCGAAGATCCTGGCCTGGTTTTTCTCCGGTACGCCATGCCCGGTATCCCTGACCTCAACGACCACTGACCGGCCCTCCTCGTGCAGATGGGTCCGGAGGAAAAGCTCCCCTCCGCCCATATCCAGCATGGCATGATGGGCGTTATTGACAAGATTTACAAAGACCTGCCGCAGCTTTTCCGGATCACCGGTTATCGACGGCAGGCCTTTTCCCAGATCGAGGTGAACGCTGATACGGCTGAGGCTCAGGGTATGTTCGGTCACCGCCATGACATCCGCCAGGATCTCGTTGAGATTCACCTCCTCCCGCGTACTTCCCGACTGCCGGGAGAATTTGAGGAGATCGGAGACGATCTTTCTGCTGGCCTTGGTCTGCCTCTCAATGACCTGCAGCCCCTGATGCTGTTCACTCCCCGCCTCAAATTCATCCATCATCAGCTGAGAATAGCCGAGGATGATCCCGAGGGGGGTATTGATCTCATGGGCAATCCCCGCCGCCATCTGCCCCACCGAGGCCATCTTCTCGCTGGCCGCCAATTGCTCCATCATAACTTTCAGTCTGGTAAGATCCTTGGCGATAACCTCGGAACCCAGCATCTCCCCTTTTTCACCGAAGATCGCCGTGGCCGAGAGCAGCACCGAGATTGGAGAACCGTCCTTTCTGGCAAAGGCAAGATTCAGGTCCTTGATGTACCCGTCCTGCGCCAGCATCCCGGAATAGGACCGGATGTCTTCGGGATAAGCGAATAAATCGGCCAGCAGCAGGTTTGTTGTCTCTTCCCTGCTGTAACCGAGCATCTGAAAACCGGAATCATTCATATCCACGAGCCGATTGTCGGCATCGCTGAAAAAGACCATGTCCTTGGATTCGGAAAAGAGATGGCGGAACTTTTTTTCCGACTGGGACAATTCTTCCGTCCGTTCCTCAACCTTATGTTCAAGATTCTGGTTGAGATCGCGCAGCTGCATCGCGGCCGCAGCCAGATCACGGTTGGCGTTCTTCAGCTTGCCCGCCTCAAGGTCGAGGGCCTCGTAGGCCTGGACGCCCTTATGATAAAAGATCATCACCGCCGCCACCGAGATCATGAATAAACTGTTGAATCCGCCGGAATAGGAAGAGATGTCCATCCAGATATCGGCGCGTCCGGCAATCAGCAGAAACTGTTTAACGAGGTGGCCGACGGCCCGCGAGATAGCAAAGGCGGCGATGGCGAAGGTAACGTAATAAAGATATCCCCAGACGAAATTATCAGGCTGCCTGCGGGTGAGCAGGCGGGCATACCGCCAGGCCAGGAAGGAAAAAGCGATATTGGCGGCGGAGCCGAGGATATCGAGAAAAATGGCCGGAAGAAGTGGAAGACCGTCCATCAGCCCTCCTCTCTTTTGTCCCGGTCGACGGAACGATAAAAGGAGCGCATGGCGAGAAAGAGAAAAAACAAGGCCGGAGCACAGACCAGGTGATCCAAGGCGGTAACATAGTAGACCCACTTGCCGAAGGTCACCGGCAGAAGCAGGAGGGCCGAGAGATACTCGTCCTCGGTGGAAATAGCCCCCTCCGCCAGGGACATCTGGGAAAAATGGCCGATAAAGGCGATGGCGTTCCAGAACATCATCAACAGGCAGAACCGCTGCAGGTAGACCCACCCCACCCCGGTAAAAGAGCTTCTCCTGATATCCCAGAAGAGATAGGCCAGGGCTCCCAGATACTGGATATGCGCAAGCTGATGCACTACAATCCCCTCGGATGATCCGTGGGTCTGTAGGGCCCAGGCATCCTTGCAGAGCAGCAAGACCAAGAGAAGGGGCGCGAATAACAGGCCCCTGTATACAGTGGATTTCATGGTTGTTACCTCTAGTGCAACAGACGTGTTGCACGACCATCTTTAACAATCGGCCCTTTGAGGGACAAAGGGTGGATGCAAGCCCCAATCCTCCGGACACTGTTTCATGTCAATGCAGAATCGATACCAAATTAACTCCGGGAAGGGCAATTCAATGAAAATATCCATTATGCATTGAAATAAAAGGGATTATTGCTGAGACGGGTCGTTCGTTGAACGGCGGCAGGAAGTGCCTGGAGCGCAACAAAAATGTGGCTGCGCAACATTTTTAATGCACCGGCCGCCAGAGAGAATCTCTTCAAAAGGAGGAGGGCGCCAGGCGGGGAATCCGAGAAGGCCACCCCTCGGATTCCCGCTGCAAAAAGGCGGGCGGAGGGCTTATCCTTTTTTACCGCGGAACTCTTCGACGGAAATCCGGTAGCGACGCAAAAGCCGTTGCAGGGCCTGGCGTTCCATGCCGCAGGTCTTTGCCGCAGAGGAGATATTCCCCTCTGATCGGCCGAGTGCCGAGCGGAGGTAGGATTCGGTAAATTCTTTCAGAACAACCTCTTTAGCCCCGGCATAATCCAGCTGACGCAGGTGTTCCGAAGAGGGGTTGATCTGGTTTTTTTCCGGAGTCTGCTCCGGTGTATCCAACATCAGATCCTTTTTCTCTATCATTTTTCCGGTGCAGAGAAAGACCGCCCGGTTGATGGTATTCTGCAATTCACGCACATTCCCGCGCCATGGGTGGTGGAAGAGCAGCTGCAGGGCCTGTTCCGAGAATTCCAGCTCCGGCCGGCCATACTCCTGGCGGTATTTTTTCAAAAAATGATGGATGAGCAGAGGAATGTCAGACTGTATCTCACTCAGGCCGGGCATGGTTACGGTCATCACATTCAGGCGGTAGAAGAGATCCTCGCGGAATTCACCCCTGGCAATTTTTGCCTCGATATCCTGATTGGTTGAAGCCACCACCCGGACATCCACGGCCAGGGTCCTGGTCTGGCCCAGGGGCTGGATCTCCTTTTCCTGCAGAACCCGCAGCAGCTTCGTCTGGATGGAGACCGGGATATCGGCGATTTCGTCCAGCAGGATGGTGGAGTGATTGGCCTCTATGAACAGGCCATCCTTATCCCTGTCGGCGCCGGTGAAGGCCCCCTTGCAATAGCCAAAGAGTTCGCTTTCAAGAATATGTTCCGGCAGGGCCGGACAGTTTACCGTGACCATCCGCCGCCCGGCCCGGCCGGACATCGCATGCAGCGCCCTGGCCGCCAGCTCCTTGCCGGTCCCTGATTCACCGCGAATAAGCACGGTCATGCTGCTGGGTGCAAGTCGCCGCAGGAGATCACGAACCTGCAGCAATCGCGGAGAGTTACCGATAAAGCCATAGAATTCATTGATTCCGGAGAACTGGTGCCGCAACTCCTCGAATTTCTGTTTTTCCCGCAGGAGCTCGGTCCGTTCCATCGCCCGGGCCACGGCATGGAGGATCTGATCGTTATCAAAGGGTTTCTGGAAGAAATCGTAGACACCGTTCTTCAACATCTGGACGGCCATCTCCACCGTGCCGTATCCCGTCATGATGATGGTCGTCATGGTGGAGTCGATTTCCTGCAGGCGTCCGAAAAACTCCACCCCGTCCATACCCGGCATTTTAATATCGGTGAGGACCACATCAGGCAACCAGCCATGAATTATTTCCAGTCCCCGGCCGCCGGAATCGGCCAGCCGGACATCATAACCACCCTTTTTCACGAGGATCTTAGCCAGAAGCCCCTGCATATCCGGTTCATCGTCGACAACGAGAACCCGCCTGGGATTGTCCGTAGTTTGCTCGCTCATGATCCTTCACTATCGATAGTGTTCGCTACCGGCAAAATAGATGAGATGTTGAAAAAAGTTTGCTTTTGAAAATGAATGTATTACAGAAGACTTATGTATGTTTTTTGCAGTTATTAATGATTCCGGAAGTAATCTCAACGAAAGCAGACAATAATGACAAAAAATATTCAACTGCCGACAAACACCTCGCCAGGTGAAAAATTCCAGCGTCTTGAGCGGCGTTTCAATACCGGCGACCGGCGCACCAGCCGTGATCGGCGTTCGCAGGAAGAAAGGCGTTTCGACAGCCGGCTGGCAACGGTTAAACAGCGCAAAACGATAAAGATCTGGCTTCGGTCGATGGTCCGTTTACGTCTTGGTGTTGATCGGCGTAAAAAAGAGGACAGGCGACTCAACCAGGACCGCAGAAACCGGCAGCAACAGTCACTCCGGTCTCTCCTGACCCAGGAGGAAATAGCCGATCTCCTCTCTCCCTGATTCAGGACTTCAGGGAGCCTCCTCTCTTGCATCGAGGAGATAATTATTCTTTACTCCCCTGTACTTGATGGCCATTTTCCGATTGCCGGCGATCTCATCCCCGGTTAATTCCCTGATCACCTTGGCCGGATTGCCTAAAATCAGCACCCCGTCCGGAAACACCTTGTTCCTGGTGATCAGACTCCCGGCCGCGACAATTGAATTATCCCCGATGACCGCGCCATTCATAATGGTCGAACTCATCCCGATGGTCACATTATCTCCGATCCGGCAGGCATGGATGACGACGTTGTGTCCGATGGTGACATCATTGCCGACAAGCACAGGCTGATCACTGGCCACATGCACTGTGCAGTTGTCCTGAATATTTGTTCTCTCGCCTACGGTAATGCTGTTGATATCGGCCCGCAGGACCGAGTTGAAAAAAACCGAGGAATCGTTGCCGATCACAACCTCACCGATAAGACGAACCCCTGCGGCGATAAAGACATTTTCTCCGATCTCAGGATGTCTTTTCTCATACGTTATCATCATACTGCATCCTCTTCTTCTTTCATTGTGTTGAGTGGTATCAGGATCATCGAAAATGACTACTGTTCAC
>JAJYAX010000074.1 GCA_021779275.1 Deltaproteobacteria bacterium
ATGATGTAGACTGAGCGTAGAAAAACACAATGTCTTCGGCCATATCGAACCCGGTGATTATCGCCGGAACCAATTTTCCGATTCACCTGTCCAGCGGTTGGAAGCACATGATATCAATTCTTGTCGTCGATGATGAGCAAGGCATGCGTGATTTCCTGAAGATCATGCTCAAAAAACAAGGGTATCGGGTTCAAACGGCCAATAATGGGGAAAATGCTCTTGCCGCCCTGCAGGAAGGCCCGTTTGACCTGGTGATCAGTGATATCCGCATGCCGGGCGCCAGCGGCCTGGATCTCTTGGGGAGCATTAAAGAGCGGCATCCCGATCTGCCGGTGATCATGATCACCGCCTTCGCCTCTCCCGATGACGCCGTCATCGCCATGAAGAACGGGGCCTTTGACTATATCAGCAAGCCCTTCAATATCGAAGAAATCAAGGCGGTGGTGGACTCGGCCACCTCCAGGAAAAACAAATCCGGCCCGGCCTCGCAGAAGAGCGATTCTTTTCCGGGGATCATCGGACAGAGCCGGGAGATGTTGAAGATTTACGATATCATCAGGCGTATCGCGCCGACTCCCGCCAACGTCCTGATCTATGGCGAATCCGGGACAGGCAAGGAACTCGTCGCCCAGGCCATCCACGCCAACAGCCAGGCAGCCGGCAATCCCTTCATACCGATAACCTGCAGCGCCATCCCCGACGAATTGATGGAGAGCGAGCTTTTCGGCCATGTCAAAGGGTCCTTCACCGGGGCCATCTGCGACAAACAGGGACTCTTCGCCCAGGCCGACAAGGGTACGGCCTTCCTGGACGAGATCGGCGAGCTGCCCCCGCTCATCCAGACGAAACTGCTGCGGGTCCTCCAGGAACGGGAGATAAAGCCCGTCGGCGGCACCCGGATCCAGCAGATCACGGTCCGGATCATTGCCGCCACCAACAGGATACTGGAAGAGGAGATGGCGGCCGGCAGGTTCAGGGAAGACCTCTTCTACCGGTTGGCGGTGGTCCCCATCCGGGTCCCCCCTTTGCGGGAGCGAAAGGGCGACGTGCCGCTCCTTGTCCATCATTTTCTGCATAAGTATTCAAAACGGTTGGGCAAAGAGGTCCAGGAGATATCCTCGTACGCGATGCAAGTCCTGATGAACTATGATTTTCCTGGGAATGTCAGGGAGCTCGAAAATATCATCGAACGCGGCGTGGCCATGGAGAGTTCCAATATCATCCTGCCGGAGAGCCTTTCCCTGTCGGCTACGGGGCGTCAGGGAAAACAGGAGTACAACGCCTCTTCCCCGGTTTTCCAGGCGGCATCCGGCGAGGAAGAACTCTTCGATATCGGCCTGGAAAAGGTGGTGGACAACCTGGAGAAAAAGCTTATCGCCCATGCCCTGACAAAGACCGGCAACTCAAAGATCAAGGCCGCCGATCTTCTCCAGATCAGCTTCCGTTCACTCAGGTATAAAATCAAAAAATACGGCATAGAATAAGGCGGAATGAATTTCAGGACATTTATCTCACGGCCATCCCAGGTCCATGATATCGAAGATATTCTCAGGCAGCAGCTGCAATGGATGCTGCTGCTTCGGATTGTCTTCTATACCCTGCTGCTGGGGGTGAGTGTCTTCCTAGGCAGTCCGGAATTCGAGATAATCGTGATCCCCAGGCCCCTCTTCATCCTGCTGATCCTGGCTGTCTACCTGACCTCCATAGGATCAGCCTTTCTGCTGGCCGTCCTGTCCTCTCATCTGCGCACTTTCGCCTTTGTCCAAAACCTGCTGGATACCGTTTTCGCCTCCCTGCTTGTCTATTTCACCGGCGCCTCCCAGTCAATTTTTTCCTCGGTCTACTTTTTTCCTATCATCGCCGGCGGTCTCATCACGCCCAGAAAGGGAGGACTGATTGCGGCCGCGGCCGCAACCCTGCAGTATGGATTGATTCTGGGCCTGGAATATCACACCTTCTATCCGGAATATTTTGCTCTCTATCATTTTGTACCAGTCCATAATCTCTCCATAATTCTCAGACATTTCGCCGTTAAAGGGCTGACTTTTTTTCTGGCGGCCCTGCTGAGCGCCCTTTTCGGCATCCGTCTGCGAAAAACGGAGGCAGCCCTTTCGAGTACAATCAGGAGTTATGATAAACTCGCCATCCTGTACAAGCGGATATTCGACAACATCAACACCGGGATCATCACTCTCAGTGAAAAGGACATCATCACCTCGGCCAACCAGGCCACCGCCCACATCACCGGCTTTTCCTCCTCATTTCTGATCGGGAAAAAGATCTCGGACCTCTTCCCCGCCATCGAACTGCACAAGGAGGAGTCCAGGCTCTCGGCGGATCTTGTAAAGAGTGACGGCGCCACCATCAGGATCGGCTATTCCCTGTCCAGTCTGCCGCAATCCCCGCTGCCTCCAGCCGTAGAGAGAGGCGAAGAAGACCCGGACGAGAACAGAAGGCTGATAACACTCCGCAATATTAGTGAAATAGAGAAACTTGAGCGTCAGTTGCGCCAGCGTGAGAAGATGGCGGCCATTGGTATGATGAGTGCCGGTATCGCCCATGATTTCAGGAATCCGTTGACGGCGATCTCCGGCTCCGCCCAGGTCCTCGCCGCTGAATTTTCCGCCGATGAATCGGAAGAGAATCAATCCAATCACGAACTGGCGAACATCATTGTCCGGGAGTCCAACCGCCTGATCGACACCATCGCCGATTTCCTGAAATTCGCCCGGCCGGAGACGGCTAACACCCGGTGGTTTTCCCTTGGCGGTTGTCTGCGGGAGGTGCTCCAGGTCTGCCGCGCCAACCCATCCTGGCCGGGCACATGCAGGGTCCGGATGAATTTTGATGAGAAACTGGATATCTGGGCCGACGAGAGGCAGTTCTTTACCGTCTTCAGCCATCTGCTGCAAAACAGCATCGCCTTCTGTCCGCCGGGACGAGAAGAAATTGATATTGAGGCACGAGAACAGGAGCAGGACGGCGGGCAGGACGAGGTGATCATCGATATCAGTGATAATGGTCCGGGGATTCCTGAACATCTCCAGGAAAAAATTTTCGAACCTTTTTTCAGCCAGCGCGCCGACGGGACCGGACTTGGACTGGCTATCGTCAGACAGACCGTCCATGAACATCAGGGGACCATCGAGGTCGGGACGTCACCATCAGGCGGCGCCAGATTTACCATCCATTTACCCTTGCCCCAAGAGGACTGCGGTACAAATATCCTTGACTGCTCAGACGAAACCGGATATAAGGGCAATGCAAAATGAGGGAAGCATGCGCGATGTACGCCCAGGGCGTCTGCTATAATGTCTTTCCGAGAGTTCCCACCGGTAATTTCGTGACGTTTCATTGCAAACGTGAACTCCCGGCCCCTCTCTTTGCCATCCACGATTTTCATTTTGATAGCCGGGTCCCGCGCAACAAAGAATCACGAACCCCGCCAGGTCCGGAAGGAAGCAACGGTAGTGACCCTCTTTGTGTGCCGCGGGGCGCCCGGCTATCATCTTTTTAGAGACCGCTCAGAAAGAGGCCCCTTTTCCTTCTCCCCGGTGAGACATGTCGTATCTCGTTCTTGCAAGAAAATCCCGACCGCAGTCCTTTGAAGAGGTTGTGGGCCAGCGCCCGGTGGTCAAGACCTTGCAGAACAGCCTTGCCCGCAACAGGGTCGCCCATGCCATCCTGTTCTCGGGGCTCCGCGGGGTCGGCAAGACCACCCTGGCCCGGATCATGGCCAAGGCCATCAACTGCGAGGAGACCACCGGCAAGATCCCCTGCAATCACTGCAATTCCTGTCTTGAGATCATGCGGGGCGCAGCCCTCGATCTGCATGAGATTGACGGCGCCTCGAACCGCGGCATTCAGGAAATTCGTGAGCTGAAAGAAAAGATCCGTTTTCTCCCCACCTCGGCCCGCTTCAAGATCATCATCATCGATGAGGTCCACATGCTCACCACCGAGGCCTTCAACGCCCTGCTGAAGACCCTGGAGGAACCTCCTGAGCACGTCTACTTCATGTTTGCGACCACAGAGCTGCATAAGATACCGATCACCATACTGTCCAGATGTCAACGCTATGAACTCAAACGTATCTCCGCGCCGGAACTGACGGATCATTTCCAAAAACTGGCTGCGATGGAAGGAAAGGAGATCGAGCCGTCCGCGCTGGCCCTGATCGTGCGCGAGGCGGAGGGCTCCGTCCGGGACGGCTTGAGTCTTCTCGACCAGGTCTTTTCCTTTGCCGACACAATGATCACAACCGAGGACGTCGTCCAGGTCCTGGGGCTCATCGACCGCAAAGTGCTGCTGACCATCACCCGGGCGCTTCTTTCCGGAGACCGGTCGGCGGCCTTGACCGCACTGGAGGACACCTTCGGTTTCGGGATCGATCTCAAACGATTCTGCGCCGATCTGCTGGAATGTTTCAGGACACTCCTGCTCAGCAAGATCCAGGGCTGCAGCCAGCTGCTGGATATGCCGGAGCAGGACAGAGAGGTCTACCGGGAGCTCTCCTCCGGTTTCTCCCTGGAGACCATTCACTTAAAGCTTTCTCTTCTGATGCAGGCGGTGGAGGGGATGGGACATTCCATGCAACCGCGTCTCGCTCTGGAGACGACCTTTTTGAAGATTATAGAGGCGGGAAATGTCGTCCCGGTCACGACCCTGCTGGGGCGGATGCAGCAGCTGCTCGCGGGCATTCCCCAAGATCCCGGCCAGGGAGGACAGGCAACCGCCTCCCCCGGGCCTGCACCTGCAACCATTCCAAAAGCTCCCTGCCTCGACCAGAGCGCCGGGCGCCTGCCTGCCGCTCCTGTTCCGGCCGTGCAACCGCCTTCTCCACCTCAGGAGCCTCCGCAGGCGGCCTCCCGGCTGGAGCCCGGCTTGCCTGAAACCGATAAACCGGCGACTGCCGTTCCTGCCGCCCCTCCCGTCGATACCGCCGCGCCCTCCTCTCGGATCCATGCCCATGAGCGTGACGTACGGAAGGACTGGCAGGCCTTTACCGACTATGTCAAAGAACGGAAGGTCTGGATGTCCAAGGATCTGCAGCGAGCGGATTCCGCCCGGCAGCAGGGTGACGAATTGCTTCTCCACTATTCCGATCCGGCCAACTGCGCCCTCCTGCGGAGCAAGGAGAATCGCATTATTCTGACCGAATTCGTCCTTGATTTTTTCCAGAAAGAACTCAAAGTACGTTTCATCCTCCCGACGGAGGAGAGCAAAAACGACGGTGACGACACCGATACCCCCCAGAAACAGCGGAATCGCCTGGCTCAGGATCCACTGGTCCAGATGACCGTTGATATCTTTAACGGCCAGGTCGGGGATATCCGGATCGGCCCCAGAAGCAGGTAGGACGGCGACAGTCCGCCGTTTCACGGATTTTTCCAAAGGAAGAATATATGGATGTAAACAGCATTATGCAGCAGGCCCAGCAGATGCAGGCCAAGTTGATCCAGATCCAGCAGGAGCTTGCCAAACAGAGTGTCCAGGGCAGTGCCGGGGGCGGAATGGTCACCGTCAAGGTCAACGGCAAGGGCGAGGTCCTGGCTCTTACCATTGAAAAGGAAATGCTCAGTGAAAATGACACCGGCATGCTCCAGGATCTGATCGTCGCAGCCACCAATGACGGGCTGCGCCGGGCCAAGGAGCTGAGTCGGCAGGCAATGGGAAAACTCACCGGCGGCATGAATATCCCCGGCATCTCCGATATGTTTTAATTCATGCAGATCATCCCGCCGGCGCTGGAACGACTGGCCCTGGCCCTGGCCGGCCTCCCGGGTATCGGTAAAAAAACGGCCATGCGACTGGCGCTCAATATCCTGCGCCGGCCTCCGAACATCGCCCTGGAACTCTCCGCGGCGCTGTCGGAACTCCATGGATCCATCCAGCTCTGCTCCTGCTGTTTCACCTTCTCCGAGAACGACCCCTGTGTGATCTGCGCCGACCCGCGGCGGGACGGCGGTCTGGTCTGTGTCGTCGAGCAGCCGGGAGATCTGATGGCCATCGAGAAGACCGGGATCTTCCGCGGGCACTACCATATCCTCCACGGCGTCCTCTCACCCATCGACGGCATTGGTCCCGAAGAGATCAAGGTAGGTGAGCTGATCGGCAGGATCGACAGCGGCAGCATCAGAGAGATCCTGATCGCCACCAGCTCCACCGTCCCCGGCGAGGCCACCGCCTCCTATCTGATCGACCGGATTCAGGGGAAAAATGTCAGACTGACACGCCTTGCCTGCGGGATTCCGATGGGGATGGACATCAAATATGCCGACAAATACACCCTGGCCAAGGCCATTGAAAGCCGAAGCCCGATAGGATAAAAGATTATCTGATTTGCTCTCTAAAATCACATTTCCTCTTGACAGAGGGAGCCGTTATTGGTAATTGGATCAGGTTTACTTATACTTTTTGCACAGCCTTCCGGAAGGGAGAACGTTGTGGAAAGCAGGCGCGTAGCTCAGTGGGAGAGCGCTACCTTGACGTGGTAGATGTCGGCGGTTCGACCCCGCCCGCGCCTACCAGATTAAAGGCTAAAGGAAGGACACTTCTCTTACGGGTGGCCGATCTTTAGCCTTTGTTTTTATAGAGATATCCTAAAATGACCACTCTCTCTGTAACACTAGAAAACGGAGAAGCCATCCAGGTTCCCGCCTCCACGTCGGTGGGAGATGCCCTGGCCGGACTCCAATCCAACAAACAGCAGAAACGGACCATTGCTGCGAAAGTCAACAGTATTATCGTTGATTTGAGTACTCCCCTGGCCGCCGATGCCGTTATCAGCCCGATCCAGATCGACACCGAGGAAGGACTGGCCATACTCAGGCACAGTACGGCCCATGTCATGGCCGAGGCGGTCAAGGATATCTTCGGCCCCGGTGTCAAGGTTGCCATCGGTCCGGCCATTGAGAATGGTTTTTACTATGATTTCCTGCGTGACGAGCCATTCAGCCCCGAGGATTTCGAGAAGATCGAGAAACGGATGGGCGAGATTGTGGCCGGCGCCACAGCCTTTGTCCGCATGGAGGTATCAAGCGCCTCCGCCATTGAGACCTTTGCAGCCGACGGGGAAAAATACAAGGTCGAGCTGATCCAGGATCTGGCAGTCGAGACCGTCTCTCTCTACAAGCAGGGCGGCTTCACCGATCTCTGCCGTGGCCCCCATCTGCCGAACACCAGCTTTATCAAGGCCTTCAAACTTCTCCGGGTCGCCGGCGCCTACTGGCGGGGCGATGAAAAAAGGGATGTCCTGCAGCGCATCTACGGGACCGCCTTTTTCGACCAGAAGGACCTGAAAA
>JAJYAX010000075.1 GCA_021779275.1 Deltaproteobacteria bacterium
AACGATCAGTACGGCTGATGCCTTCTGGACGTAAGGCAGAGATTTCCGCAAGGCCCCGACAACGACGCCTTCCTTGATAAAGGCCATACTCAAGGTGAGCACAAGAAGGATTGTTCCCATTCCGAGGACATAGCCTGCGAACTGCAGAAGGCCGGAGAAAAAATTCCCGGCAGCCGCCGAACTTCCAACCACCATCAGGAAAATCGGCAGGGTGCAGCTCAGCGATGTCGCCCCGAAGGCAAGCCCGAATAGAAAAAACCCGCCGACCGTCATCTTCCGGGGATCCCCTATCTTCCCGGCAAGGTGCAGCATAAAATTAAAGGACAGGTGCCTGCCGGCAAGGAGCCAGCCTCCGAGCAGAATCAGAAAACCCCCTACCACCACGGAAAGCCACGGCATGAATCGGATCAGGGCCGTACCTCCCGCCGAAACAATAATCCCAACTATCCCGAACAGAAGAGAAAACCCGGACGTGACCACGGCAGCCACCCAGATAGCCTTGGCAAGCCGAAAGGCCAGGGGACGTCTCTGAAAATTTCCGTCCTCGACCCCCAGATAGAGGGACAGGTAGACGGGAAGCATCGCAAATCCGCAGGGATTGACCGCAGATACCATCCCAGCGCCAAAGGCGTATCCTACCTGCAGATAGTCAGCAATCTGACTCACCCATTGCCCAATCAGGACATGTATATCCATACCGCTCTTCCTCTGTAAATTGTAGCCATGTCAGGCACCTGCTGCAACATAGTCCTGAAGCTCCGTCAAAAGACAACCGGCGCCGTCCCGGAGCTTAGCGAAGAGATCCCCGGTCCCGGCAAGGTCCCCGGCACGCCCCTTTTTTTCCAGAGCAAGGGCCAGATCCCCGACCATGCCTGCGGAGAAATGATTAACGGCCCCCTTATAGGCATGGGCGGCATCGTGCAGGGCGGCAGCGTCACCCGTCCGGAGGGCCTTGTCAATGTTTGTGATCAGGAGCGCGTTCCTCTGCAGAAAAAGCCCGGCCAGTTCCAGGAGAAGCGTTTCGTCCTCCCCCACAAGGTGCAGCGCCTGGTGTCGATCCCAGGTCTTTTGAACAGAAGCTGCCTTTCCCGTTTGCCCAAGGTCATGTTCGAGAGATGATTGCAGGGGAGGGGCTCCCGCAGGTCCGGAATTGGCCGCAAACCGCCCCAGCCAGGGCTGCAATCGTTCCATCATGGTGTCGGCCTTGATCGGCTTGGCGATGAAATCATCCATGCCGACGGCCAGACAGCGTTCCCGGGTGCTCTCCGCCACATTGGCCGTCATCGCGATGATCGGAAGGCGGGAGAAACCATTGAGCAGCTCACGTTGCCGAATCGCCTCCGTGGCATCGAAGCCGTTCATCTCGGGCATCTGGATATCCATCAGCACGAGATCGTAGTGGTCTTCCTCAATCATCCTGACCGCCTCGCGGCCATTGTCGGCAAGACCTGATTCAATCCCGAATTTCTTCAGAATGGCCACACCGACCTTCTGATTAATCGGTTCATCGTCAACCAGGAGCACTTTGCCCCGCGGCCCCGTTGTTACACCCGGTTTCTCTTCGCTACAGACAGTCTCCTGCGCCAATCCGGGAATACTGCCCAAGACATTGTAGAACTGGGAAAGGCGGATGGGTTTATAGATAATGGTCCGTACACCCGCCCTGGCTGCCTTTTTTCTGACCCCGCTCTCGGAGCTGAGCAGGATCAAGTCCGGAGAATCATATCCGAATTCCTCAGTAATTTCAGCAGCCAGCTGCAGGCCATCCTTAGAGGGCATATGGTAATCCAAGAGAACCGTGTGGACCGGACGCCCCTCGGCGGCCATCTTTCTGATAATGGCTGCGGCCTGGTCTCCTGCATCACAGCTGAAGATCTCGGCATGGCAGGATTCCAGATAGTGTTCGATAATCAGACGATTGGCGGCGTTATCGTCAACGATCAGGAACCGGCGCCCCCGGACGATGTCAACGGGAGTCTCCTTGATCCCGCCCGCAAGGATCTGCATCGTCAACGTAAACCAGAAAATCGACCCCTTTCCCTCTTCACTGTCAACACCGATCACTCCATTCTGCAGCTCCACCAGCTGCTTACATACACTCAAACCCAATCCGGTCCCGCCATATTTTCTCGTCGTTGAGCCGTCGGCCTGGGTGAATTTATGGAAAAGATTCTTCAGGGCTTCGGCCGCAATCCCAATGCCGGTATCCTCGACGGAAAAGCGCAAGAGCTGTTGTCCGTGTTGTTTCCTGACCAACGCAACCTGGAGTATAACCTCTCCCCGGCTGGTGAATTTGATGGCATTGCTCAACAAATTGGTAAGAATCTGCCGGAGCCTGGTCGGATCGCCCTGAACGCGGGAATCAACATCGGTGGGCACAAAACAGAGGAGATTGAGATGTTTCAGGTTCGCGGCCTCCACAAACAACAGGGTTACTTCCTCCATCAGGTCACGAAGATCGAAATCGATGCATTCAAAATCGATCTTCCCTGCCTCAATCTTTGAAAGGTCAAGGATATCATTGATTATGAGCAGGAGTGAATCGGCGGACCTGGTCGCCGTCTGCAGAAGACGTTTATACTCCTCGTTCAGATGCGCGTCCTTCAAAAGCGAAAGGACCCCGATTATGCCGTTCATCGGGGTGCGGATCTCATGGCTCATATTTGCCAGGAACTCACTCTTCGCCCTGGCTGCGGCCAGGGCCTCATCCCGCTTCCGGCGCAATTCTTCAGTGCGTTTTTCGACAATGCGTTCAAGATGATGCCGGTGTTCCAGAAGTTCCGCATCCCGTGATTTGATAACATCGAGCATGGTATTGAAATCATCGATAACCGCCCCGATCTCATCATCGGTGGTCCTCTCCACCCGGATCCCGTAATCGCCCGACCCGGTTATTTCCCTGGCGGTTTCGGCAAGCTTCGACAGCGGACCGGTTATCAGGCGTTGCAGACGCGAGGAGATGAAAAGGACGACCAGCAGGATAAGCACCAGACTGAGCAGCAGAAGGACTATGGACTGACCGAGCTGTCCGGTAAAATGTGCCAGGTTGAGCCGCAAATAGAGGGTCCCCCTCTGCTTGCCATCCAGAATGACCGGGTGAAAAATATTCAGCATGAGGATCCCGTCCTGCAGAAAAAACTCATGGCCAGTCTTCCGCATCGCGACGGCAGGATCAGGAAGATCATTCATGAGGGTCGTTGCAGCCGGATGTGTATAGGCCGCAATGGTCCGGCCGTCGGCGGCGAATATCACCCCTTTTTCCACATCCCTATCCGTCCGCAGGATCTTCAGGATATCGGGAACAGCATCCTGGGCCGGCAAGGCTAAGCTCGGACCGCTCAGACCGGCAAGGACAGAGGCCAGAGTCTCCGCATTGTCAACCAATGACTGCCGGAGGATCCGGGCCTGATCAACCACGGAAATAACGGAAAACAGGAGGAGGGCCGACCCGGTGATACCCACCATGAAGAAAACAAACTTTCGCCTTATAGACGAGACCCGGGAAATATTTAGCCGCCTCTGTTGCATTGTCTCTTCTATCATATCCATGTTTCACCAATAACAGAATATCGGCGTCATATCCTAGAGGGATGGAGAGGTTTTTTTTATCATCCCGGTATAGCATCATTGGATCTTTTATATAAGTATTTTTATAACCTGCTTCAATGATTTTCAGCGGCAGGCTCACAACCCCCAACGACGATCTTCAGAAAAAGAGCAAAATTACCACAACAATGAAAATCCCTTTTGCATCCTGTTGCAATCATTTTTAAAATCAGTATGATTATATCAGGAACTGCTCTCGATCGAGAAACCGGTCCTGGCGCCTGAATTTCGCATTCAGGCTGACCTTTTTCAAGGGGGGGGGAAATGGCAATGGCCTCACAGATGAAAATCGGAGACTACCTGATCCGGCAGCTGTCAAAATACGGCATCAGGCATGTCTTCGGCATTCCGGGCGATTATATCCTCGGATTTTATGATATGCTCGAACGATGCGAAGAGCTGCGGCTCATCAACACCTCCGATGAACAGGGGGCGGGGTTTGCGGCCGACGCCTATGCCCGGGTAAGCGGTCTTGGCGCGGTCTGCGTGACCTACGGAGTCGGGGCATTGAAGATCGCCAACACCACCGCGCAGGCCTATGCGGAAAAATCTCCGGTTATCGTCATCAGCGGCGCTCCGGGGGCGAAAGAGGTGCAGGGCGCCACTCTCCTCCACCATCAGATCTCTGATTTCGGTGTGCAGAAAAGGGTCTTTGACGAATTCACCGTGGCCTCAACCGTCCTTGACTGCGCCGCAACCGCTCAGGAGGAAATCGACAGGGTCATTCATGCCGCCCTGAGGTTCAAGCGTCCCGTCTATATCGAACTCCCCCGCGACATGGTCACCGCCCTCTGTCCGGCCGGGCATAAGGAACAGCGCAAACGGGAGACCAGCGATCCCGAGACCCTGGCCGAGGCCCTGTCTGAGGCGACATCCCTGATCAACCGAGCGGCGCGTCCCGTCATCCTGGCCGGGGTCGAGATCCACCGGTTCGGGTTGCAGAAGGAACTCACGGCCCTGGCCCGGGACAAGGGCATCCCCGTGGCCGCGACCATCCTGGCCAAATCGGTGGTCTCCGATACCAGGGATTTCTATATGGGAATCTATGAGGGGGCCACAGGGCTTGAGGATGTCTGCAGCTATGTGGAGGCTAGTGACTGCCTGCTCCTGCTGGGCGCCTTCATGACCGACCTGAACCTGGGACTGTTCACCGCCCGGCTCGATCAGACCCAATCGATCTACGCGACCAGCGAGAAGATATCCATCAAACGCCACCGCTTCGACAATATCCTCTTTCAGGATTTCCTCAGAGGGCTGAGCCGCGCCCCGATCATCCCCAGGACCATCGGCGATATTCCGCGCCCACAACCGCCCCGGCCGATCTCCAGCGGCAGGACATCCAAGGTGACCATCGAGACGCTCTTCCAGCATCTCAATGCCTTCCTGAAAAAAAACACCATCGTCATCGCCGACGTGGGCGATGCCCTCTTCGGCGCCAACGACCTCTATATCCACCGGTCCATGAAATTCATCTCTCCGGCCTATTATGCCTCGCTGGGCTTTGCGATCCCGGGCGCACTGGGCGCCCAGCTGGCCGACCCGGAATTCAGGCCGCTGATCCTGGTCGGGGACGGGGCCTTCCAGATGACCGGCATGGAGCTGTCCAGTATCGCCCGATACGGCCTGAACCCGATTGTCGTCGTGATCAACAACCAGGGCTACAGTACGGAGAGACCCATGCTGGACGGTCCCTTCAATGACGTCCATCCCTGGCAGTTCAGCAAGGTCCCGGCGGTTCTGGGCGGCGGTATCGGCTTCATCGTCGAGACCGAGGAAGATCTGTCCCAGGCCCTGCTGACCGCCGACAAAAACACCCATGGCTACACAATCATCGACGTAAAGATAGGCCGGGATGACCGCTCCCCCGCCCTGAGCCGCCTGACCAGACGGCTGGCCGAGAGGGTCCGGGCCGGGACGCCATGACACTATGACGGATATCTGACAGTCAGGAATCCTATCAGTTTGACTTATCTGACTAAAGGAGAAATGGCATAGTTATTAAGCCAGTAAAAACCAACATTTGCCTTTGGTACGATGGCGACGTCGAGGCTGCGGCGCGGTTTTACGCCGAGATCTTTCCCGATTCGTCCGTCGGCGCGGTGCACCGCGCACCGGGAGACTTTCCGTCGGGAAAGAAAGGGGACGTGTTGACCGTCGAATTTACCGTGATGGGCATTCCATGCCTCGGGCTTAACGGCGGATCTGCATTCAAGCACAGCGAAGCGTTCTCGTTTCAGGTCGCCACCGCTGCCTCTTCACCGCTGCACGGATTTTTGTCAGCTCTTCCTGAGTGAAGACCTCGTCCTGCAATTGATCCCGCACCGCCACATCCGACTGTGCCTCAGTATTCCGGCAACTGCCGACATCCTCCGGCAGCACTCAGCCGCCGCTTTGCGCCTTACACTGCAATAATCCTTTCATGGCATATTCCGTATGATTTACACGTTCGATGGTTACACGCTGGTACAGAAAACTCACATGCTTGAGACTCACCCCGGTGGCAATGGCGACGGCGATCCCGAGGATCTTGAGAGGATTCATTGTGCTCTATAAAGAGTAATACCGGTGTCACCTGAAGTGAAAATGAAAACGCATATCATTTGCATCTCATATCATTTGCATCTCTTTTCAAAAACAATATACTGGATATTCAAGGATTGCGATTAAGCTCATGAGAAGGCAATCCAGAGGTCCGATTATTACGAGTTTTTGATTGACGGATTGGAGGTGCTGATGTCACGCAGGATGGACAAACCGCTTTATTTGAAGATGCCCGTGGAAGAGCGCTTTATTCCCCTTGCCGCCGCCTTTGTGAACCATGCGGCCAAGGGATTGGGGCTGGACGGAGAAGCGGCGGAAGAACTGGCCTTGGCGACAGAAGAGGTCGTCGCCTATCTGACCGGGGTTGGAATTACCGGGCAGGAGATGTCCCTGCACTGCGCCGCCGGCAGTCATTTCATCGAGACGAATGTTTCCCTGCCTGCTCCAGACCTTCAGCTTCGTTGGTTCAACATGACCGCCAAGGTCAGCATTGAAGACGAGGCGGGCCTCGACCAGATGGGCCTTCTCATCGCCTCCAGGATGACCGACCGGTTTCGCATCTCCCGTCCGGCAAGCGGGAACCTGATGCTGACTCTGGTCAAAGAATTACGCTACCCGGAGATCGAAAGTGAGTCTCAAACCAAGGAGCCCACGCCGCTCGCCCAATTCAGCATTCAGACACCCGATGCCGCACGGATCAAGTGGTTTGTCCGCCTGGTCAACCGGTGCTACCCGGCCAGGTTTTTCCCTGTCGATTTTCACTATCCGGGAAAGGTGGTGGATATGGCCGCAGCCGGAGATTGTCATATCGTCCTGGCCGGCGGACCTGCCGGGGAAATTGGCGGCGGCCTGGCCTGGCAATGGGAGGGAGCGAAGACGGTTGAAATCTTTGGCCCCTATATTTTTCATGAGGGCAATCATCCCGACATGGCCCGCGAGCTCCTGGAAACCTGTATCGGCGATGTGGCGAGAACCGCGGCCCTGGCGCTTATCAGCCGCATGCCGACCCCTCAGCTGCCGGAAGGCTACCTGGAGGTCCTGGGGACCTTGGACCCCCTGGGACAGGCAGGCGGGAAAGAGCCGTCCGAGGCCCATTTCCGCCTGATGCACGAGGATGAAGGTTCCGTCGTCTGGGCTCATCC
>JAJYAX010000076.1 GCA_021779275.1 Deltaproteobacteria bacterium
CGCAATTCAGCCAGACGCTGACCGCCCGCGAGTTTGCAGGAGATCAGCTCCTCAGACTGGAGGAGGAGGGAAATGAGGCTTGCCCTGGAGATCCTGACGGTCTCCGGGGCGACAGGGACCGGGATGGCGGCAGGCGGCTGCGGTTCGGGAAGATCTTCCGCCGGATTTTTCTCCGTGACGACAGCCCCTTCCCCCCGGCCAGGCCCTGCCGCCTGCTCGGCCGCAGATGGCCTCCCGGCGTCTCCGTTCTCTTTCCCCGCGGCCGCGCCGTCAAGCTGGCGGATGAGTTTTTCCACTGCCGCCCTTGCCGCGGCCGTCGGCCTTTCAACCAGCCCGTAACAGTGATCCACCGCCTGCTGCAACAGCTCGCCTGCCTGAACGGAGAGGACGATCCGTCCCTGTTTCAGCGCCGCAAAGACCGTCTCCATCGACTGGCAGAGAGAGACAATATCGGCCAGGTTTACGGAACGGGCGGCGCCCTTGAGGGTATGGGCCTCCCGGTATATGGTCTCGACGATATCCGCCTGATCTCCGGCGTAGCCTTTCGCAAGCTTTTCAAGCTCGGTTGCCATCACATCGAGATGCTCCCGGGCCTCGATCTTGAACAGGGCAAGCAATCTCTGCACAAACTCCGCATCCATGGTCTCCATGGCCAACCCCTTTACGCCTTCATCCCGCGGTCCGCACGCATCAGGCCACCTTGAACCGTGACACGATCTCTTTGAGCTTCTGCCCGAGTTCGTTCAGGGTATGCGCCGCCTGTTCCGCCTGTCTGGTCCCCAGGACGTTCTGCAGGGTCGCCTGCTTGATATTCTCCATGGCCATCGCCACCTGCTCCATGCCGGTCAGCTGCTGCTGGCTGGAGACGGCTATCTGCTCCGCCGCCTGCGCCGCCTCGCCGATACTCTCCGCAAGCTCCCTGATGGAATCACCGGACTCCGTCGTCTGCTGGACTCCGTCTTCGACTGCACGGCTCACCTGCTCCGCCGCCAGCACCGATCTGCCGGTCGCCTTCTGGATGTCTCCCAGGATGGTCCGCACCTGCTCGGTGGCCTGCCTGGACTGATCCGCCAGGCTCTTGATTTCCTGGGCCACCACCGTAAATCCCTTGCCGTGATCTCCCGCCTTGGCCGCCTCGATGGCCGCATTGACCGCCAGCAGATTGGACTGCTGCGCCAGATCGGTGACCACCGCTATAATCTCGCCGATGGCCTGGGTCTGCTCCGTCAGCAGGACCAGACTCTCGGCCACGGTCTCCATCAGGCCTTTGATCCGGCCGACCCCCCCCACCATCTCCGACACCGTCGCATTGCCCCTCACCGCCACCAGCGCCGCCTTCTGGGCATTTTCCGAAACACTCCTGGATTTCTTTGACGACAGGAGCGCCGTCTGTTTGATCTCCTCCACCGTCGCCGTCGTCTCGGTCACCGATGTCGCCGTCTCGGACATCCCGGCCGCGATCTGGGTCGTCGAGGCCAGGATTTCGCTCGCCGACGAGGCCAGGACATTAACCCCGTCACAGACCTCCTGATTGATTCTCCGAAGACTTGCAAGCATATTGACAAAGGCATTCCCCAAGAGATCCCTGTCGGAGGCAGGCGTGACCCTCACCGTCAGGTCGCCTTCCGAGACCTGCTTGGATACGGCAGCCATCTCATTGAGATACCCTGTCATTTCCACAAAGGCATTCCCAAGGACATCCTTGTCGGACACGGGTTGTATCGTCACCGCGAGATTTCCTCCGGCAACCTGCCGGGATACCGCAGCCATATCCTGAAGATAGCGGACCATCTCGGTAAACGCCTTCATCAGCGCTCCCATCTCATCTTTTCTGTCGTCTTCAGATATCGCAACTCCCAGGTCGCCGGAGGCGATCCGCCCGGCCGCCATCGTGACCTTTTTAAGCGGTTTTGCAATAACCGCGCTCAGGAACAGCGCAGCGCCCACACCCAGAATGAAGGCGAGGAAGCTGATACCGACAAAGGTCTGAAACAGGAATTTCGCCCTTGCATCAGCATGGGTAATGCGCATCTTGGCTTGAGCTACAGCAGTATCTCCCAGTTTTTCTGCAATTTCCCGTATCCGGTTAAATCGCTCACTCTGGACAGTGGCGTCCAAACTCTCAGCGTCACCGGCCTTGTCTGTATAAATAAGGGAAATCTGTTGGTCTCTCGTTTTCCGGTAGTCAGCTACGAGCGAAACGATTTCTTCGAATTGTTTCAATTCCTTTGGGTGGTTCTGCAACGATGCGGAAACGATCTTGAATCCATCATCGATATCCTTTGTCCTCTCTCTGATATCCCTTTCCAGTGCTTGCTGTTTTGCCCTATCCTTTGTCATGATCATTTGGAGGATCTGAGCACGGACACGATTCTGATTCGATCTCAATTGCAGGAGTTCGATAGCAGGCAGAAAGTCATTGCGAAACAGTTCCTCCTGAGACTGACGAAAATCCGTAAGACCTGTGGAGGCAGTGGTGATGACAACCAGCAGAAGCAGAAGCATCACGCCAAAGCTGAGAAAAAGTTTTATGCGCGTCGCCAGATTAACAAACCATTTCATATCCTCTCCTTGTGATCACACTTCGTGGTGAATGACGATGTTTTTGTCCGCCAGGAGCCGGGCCGCATCCAGGATCACCATCCTCTCGCCGGTCACGCCCTTGAGAAATTCCCGGCGGATGCCGGTGAGCGTGGGTAAGGGAGGTCCCATATCGCTCACCGCGACCTTGCGGACCCCGGCTATCGCATCGGCCAGAATCCCGAACTCCATTGTGCCGTCCTTGATGAGAATGATCGTGTTGAGGTCGCTGATCCCCTGGTCGGGCATGTCGAAAAATTTTTTGATATCAACGACCGACAGTATCCGCCCCCGGACATTGACCAGGCCGAGTACAAAGGGAGGGACCCCGGGCAGGGGGGTATAGTCCTTCAACGGGTAGACCTCGCGGATAAAATGCGATTCAATGCCGTAGCGCTCCCTGGCCAGAAGAAATTCCACGACCTCAAGGGAGTCGGCAGTCGCCTCCTCTTCCTTCTCGCAGGCCAGCATCGCAGCCCTCTTCTTCAGGGTGCGTCTGACCTCCTCTGGACCCGGCGCGTAGCCGCAGGCAATTGCTCTGCCTGCGGCCTCGACCCGGCGCTGGATCTCCTCCCAGTCAAGCCGCCCGTCGCTCATGTATTCACCTCCGCCCTTCGATGCCCTGCATCGCGCTTATCAGTTCAATCAATCTTCCCGTACTCATCCCGTCGCCTTCCGGCGGCAGTCCCGGTCCATAGGCCTCCAGCAGCGAACGGGCCTTCCCCAGATGCTTTTCCGCCTCCGTCCCCCGGGGCAGCAGATGCCCGAGAGCGAAATGGGCCATCGCAAAATCCTGATCGATATAGACCGCACGTTGCAGTGCGTCCACGGCCGCATCCGACCGGCCCATCTCCTGCAGGATGGTCGCCTGGAGATAGTGGAGCGCCGGATTCAACTTTTCGTAGCCTATGGCCTCTTCACACAGCGCCAGGGCCTCGGCCAGCCTTCCCCGGTCGGCCAGCAGCCTGGCCTGATTCCCGGGGAGGTCACGGGCTACCGGGCCGGAAACCGGAGGGATGCTGTCCGGCCTCGGGTCCGGGGCCTTCCCGGACGGAGCCGAGGCCGCAGGTTCTCTTTTCGCCAGGGAAAGCCGGGGGGGCGGCGGAGCGTCACGGGCATCCGTCTCTTTTCTAAAGAGTATGACATCCGGGAAAGGGACCGCCCGGAGGTGAGACGGAAATTCGGCGCCGGGAATATCCACGGGGCTGACCACCAGCCAGCCGCCGTCGGCCAGACAACCTGCAAGCCTCCGGATAACCTTCTGGGCGCGCTCCCGGGAGAAATACATCAGCAGGTTGCGGCAGAAGATAATATCCATGGCGTCGGCGGCGCTGACGGCCGGATACGGGTCCGAAGCTAAATTCAGACAGGAGAAGGTGACCATCCGCTTGATGGCGGGGATGATCGCAAGATTCCGTTCTCTTCTCTGGAAATACCCCTGCTTCACCCAGCGCGGCGTATCGCGGAAAGACCACTCCCGGTAGACGCCGGCGGCGGCCTTGGCCAGAGACACCGGGTTAATATCCGTTGCCAGAATGGTTGTTTTCCAGTCCCGGAGATCAGGGAGAAGCCTGGCCAGCACTATGGCAAGGGAATAGGGCTCTTCACCGGTTGCGCAGCCCGCGCTCCAGATCCTAAGGTTCTGCTCCCTGCCCCGCCGGGAGTCGATGATCTCGGGCAGCACCCGGGTCTCGAGAATCTCAAAGAGCCGTTTATCCCTGAAAAACCAGGTATCACCGACGGTGAGATAGTGCGAGAGGGTTTTAATCCGGTCGGGCGGGGGTGCGGAGGCGAGCAGCCATTCAATGCAGGACTCCACATCCCTAAAGCCGAATTCCGCTGCGGCGGCGCGTATCCCCCTCTCCAGATCGGACAGGCGCGCCGGCGGGAAGTGCAGGCCCATACGGGTCTCAATAAAGCCGTTCAGCCTGGCCAGCAGGGAAGCGGAGACGGCGGTCATATCCGTGTCCCGGGAGGTACGGCTGCCCATCATCTTATGCCTCCCGGCCGACCGGCATCGCTCTCTCCCCGGACAGCAGATCTTCAATCCCGGCCCTCTCCTCCGAGGAGAGGAATCCGTCGAGATTATACACATACAGAATCCCGTCTTTCAGCTTGGCCACTCCTTCCAGATACTCAATCCCGGGGTAAAGCGCTTCCGGTCCAATAATATCCTGCTCGCTGAATTCGGCAAGGCCTGTGACATCGTCCACAAGAATCGCCAGGGGCAGGCCCGCTGTGCGGGTCAGAATAAGCCGATCATTCAGGCCTGTTTCGGTCTCGGGCAGGCGGAGCAAGGGACGGATATTCAGGACAGGGAGAATGCGTCCGTGGACGTTGATCAGACCCAGAACGATCCCGGGGGCCTTCGGAACAGGGCTGATCTCGACCGCGGGCAGGATTCTCTCAACATCCGCAAGCCGCAGTGCGCAGTGCAGACCGGACACGGCAAACACCAGAAGCTTTTCCATCCTCCTCATAGAGACACCCTCATCTCGAAAATCAATAGGCAACAGGCAGCGAAAGACAGGCATTTATCTGATTATTCTACATTTTGTTCTTATAAGATCCGATCCGGATCGCCCTGTCAAGGAAAAGTGTTCAGCCCCTGTCTCCTTGGTCCCCTGCAAGCAAACGGTTTTCGACAATACTCTTACCTTAATCTTACTTGAAGCTCATAGAGATCAAACGTTTTCCACACAATCACAGTCTATTCTTTGCCCCTGAGAGCTATCACGGAGCAACCGGAATCCGTACATAAAAATGGATATCCCGTCGTTGCACAGAATAATCCGATTTCGCAGAGGGTCCTCGCCATGTCCGTAGTCAAACTTCTTCATCCCGCTTCCCCAGGCCCGGCAGCCAAGCTATCCCCCGCAGTACAGCATCAGAAGAGAGAGACTCTCATCCAGGAACTCATCGAGAACACGCTGACCTCCCATTTCCAGCCCATCGTCAGCCTTGACCAGGGCAAAATCTTCGCCTATGAGGCGCTGTGCCGGACGGTCGGCCCCAATCCCTTTGACAGTATCGAAGAGATCTTCGGGCAGGCCAAGATCTGCAACAAGATCCTGGAGCTGGACATGCGCTGCAGGGAAAACGGCATAGCCCTTTCCTGCGCCCAGGGAATCAAGGAAATGGAGGTCCTTCTCTTTCTCAATATCTGCCCGACCAGCCTGCTCTGCCCCAATCACACCGCAGGCACAACCGGTATTCTGGCCAACCGCCATGGCATGCCGAGACAGAGCATCGTTCTCGAGATCACCGAACAGGAGGCCGTCTCCAACTACACCCTCTTTCGCAAGGCGGTTGATCACTACCGGAGCAAGGGCTTCCGGATCGCCATCGACGACTTCGGCGCCGGATACGGCGGGCTCAAGATGCTCTCGGTGCTGGAACCGGACTTTGTAAAGATCGACCGGCATTTCTTTCAGGATTCGGCCAAGAGAAACATCAATTACAACCTGATCGATTCCATCGCCACCGCCTGCCACCGGATCGGCATAGACGTCATCGCCGAGGGCATAGAAAATGAAAACGACCTGAGGATCTGCCGGGAGATCGGCATCGATCTGGGACAGGGCTTCCTGCTGGCCAGGCCTGCGGCCGGCCTGATCAAAGACACTCACCTGAAGATGCCGGCGGCACACCTCCGGAGGGAATCGGGTACAGCCCTCTTCGATGAGGTGATCTGCATCGGCGACATCGCCGGCTACATCCCGCCGCTTTCCGCAAGCGACCGCCCGCTGGAGGTGCTGGACAGATTCAACGACAATCCCGGCCTGCTTTGCCTGCCGGTGATGAAGGGAGGCCAGCTCTGCGGCCTGATCAGCCGCTGGCGGTTTATGGAAAATCAGATGGTCGGCCGCTTCGGCTACGGCCTGAGCCTGAACTATTACAAGACCGTCGAGGATATCCTGGGAGAAGGCTTTCTGCAGGTGCCGCATTATTCATCGGTGGAAGAGGTGGCCCGCAAGATTCATCTCCGGCGGCAGATCACCATCTATGACGATATCTGCGTCACCCGCAGCGGCAAATACATCGGCACCGTCTCCGTCAGCGCCGTCCTGAACGCCGTCACCGAGAACAGCATGATGCTGGCGCGGGGGGCCAACCCACTCACCGGCCTGCCCGGCAATGAATTCATCCAGCGCCAGATCGCCAAGATGCTCTCCCAATCCATCCACTTTGATGTCTGTTATATCGATCTGGACTGTTTCAAACCCTTTAACGACCGGCACGGTTTTGAAATGGGCGACCGGGTCATCAAGGCCGTGGGGGATATCATGCTGGGGGCCCTGAAAAAATGGGAACAGAACTCCATAGGTTTTGCCGGCCACATCGGCGGGGATGACTTCATCCTGATCACCCGCCCGAAGAATTCGGTCCCGGCCTGCGAGTATATCATCGATCAGTTCAGCAAAAGGCTTTCCCGCTTTCACACCCCGGAGGAGTGCCGGCAAGGGTCATACCCGAGCTGCGACCGCCTGGGAAACACCCGGGAATTCGGCTTGCTCTCGCTTTCCATCGGCATCGTCAGCACCGAGATTCATCATATCAGCTCCTTTGCCGAGGTCTCCTCGATTGCAAGCGACCTGAAGAAAAGGGCCAAAGAGATACCGGGATCGGCCATCGTCCGGGATCGCCGGCTGACAGTCTAGGCCATTGGCCGGGATTT
>JAJYAX010000077.1 GCA_021779275.1 Deltaproteobacteria bacterium
CGAACAGCGCTATGCCAACCTGGAAGATCCCGGCTATCAATCACTGTTGAATCTGACCGGCGTTGAGGAACCGCTTGCCGATCAGCTGCTGGCCAAGAACATCCGGTCGGTAACCGATATGGCCTATGCCAAGATGGAGGACCTGACAATTCTTCGTGCAATTGACGATGCCTTTGCGGTATCACTGATTGAAGAGGCCCGAAGGATTCTTGGAGACGATTATAAGCCGGTTGCCGTGACCGCGGAACCTGCCGGGGGAACTGCGGCAGAATCCGCCGAAGAAGTCGTCGTAGAGACAGCGCCGGACGATGATCAGGAAAAACAGGGCGATGCCGGTGACGAGCACGGGGAGAGGGAAGATAACGAAACGGATGGGGACGAAGGATAAGTATCAAGGTCCTGTCAGGACCTGTAAGCTCTGTGGGTGCAAGGCTCCAAAAGAAGTACTGTGTCGTTTCGTATGGCGTGACCGGAAACCGGTCCTGGATGTCAACAAGCAGATGGTTGGGCGGGGCGCATATTGCTGTGACCAGGAGACGTGTTTAAACGGGTTTATGGGACGGGAAAAGAAATGGAAAATCGCCTTCAAACTTTAAAAATGGTCTTTAAAATTCTCACGAGATGAACTTCTTGAGAGAGTCGGACGGTTCTGGGTGGATATGACTGTGGAGAAGGATACACGGGAGCAAGGAATGGGCAGGGTAAGGGTTTATGAGTTGGCCAAGGAGGCCGGAATGAGCAGCAAGGCGCTGGCCGCGAAATTGTCGGAGATGGGATTTGATGTAAAGGGGCCCAGCTCGACGGTCGACGAGGAAGCAGCTGCAAAGATCCGTGCTTCCGTTTTGAAAGGTCCGGAGACCAAGCTTGTAGATAAAAGAATTGCTGCCGCACAGGGACCGACGGTTATCCGCCGCAGGCCCACGATTATCCGCCGCCGACCGCAGGATGAGCCGGCGGAACCCGAAACACCCGTAGAAGAGGCAAAGAAAATTGTTGTTCCTCCGGAGGCCCGTATTATTCAGTCCGAAGAGAAAACCGAATCGGTCTTCGCCGCCGGGTCTGTGAAGACTGTGGATGTTGAACCCGAACCGGCACAACCGGTGATGGAAGAATCGGCACCAGTCTCCTCAAGTAGCACCGAGGATGGGGAAGAATTGACCGGGGAGAAAGAGGCGCGCCTTGGAGAGGCCGCCCCCGGCGAGCCCCAACGGTCCAAAGAGAGGACGGAGCGATTTAAGCCTGCCTTGAAGGGACCGGCGGCGGTCAGGAAGGCCAAATCCGACCCCTCGCGGAAAGGATTGGCCCGGGTTGTCGGCAGTATTGAGATGCCTGTCGCGGAAGAGCCGAAGGCGCCCGTACAGCGCCCCCCGCGAAAGAAAGGGGTGAAACCGTATGAGGCTCCTCAAGCCGGCCCGACGGTTCCGGCTGTAGATTCCGGAATCGACGAGAACGGCAGAGCAAAGAAGAAAGGCAAACGGGAGGTCTTGATCCCTGACGTTGAACAGGATAAAGAGAAGGGGTGGAAGCCTGGGAAATTAGTCAAAAAGGGAAAGAAAAACGTCAAGTTTACCCATTTCAATGAGGAGTATCAACGGGGCTCCGGCAAGCGTGGAAAGAGAGGCGGCAGAGGCAGGGAAAAACAGATAGCCCAGTCCACCATGGAAATGAAGGCCATCAAAAAACGGATCAAGGTCTATGATACCATAACCGTTGGAGATCTGGCGGCCCGGATGAAGGTGAAGGCCAGCGAGGTTATTGCAAAGCTCATGAGCTTGGGTGTCATGGCCACCATGAATCAGGCCGTCGATGTCGAGACCTCCATGCTTATCGCAACCGATTTTGGCTACGAGGTCGAGCAGGGCATGACCGAAGAGATCGGCATCCAGCTGCTGGAAGAAAAAGAAGAGGGTGGCGATGTCAAACAGCGCTCTCCCGTTGTGACGGTCATGGGGCATGTTGATCATGGCAAGACCTCCATTCTCGATGCGATCAGGAAGACGGACGTGGCCATGGGAGAGGCCGGAGGGATTACCCAGCATATCGGCGCCTACCATGTTCGTTCCAGCGCCGGAGACGTCACCTTCATTGATACACCGGGCCATGCAGCCTTCACCGAGATGCGGTCGCGCGGCGCCCAGGTCACGGATCTGGTAATCCTGGTTGTCGCCGCCGATGACGGGGTTATGGATCAGACCCGGGAGGCCATTCATCATGCGCAGGCGGCCTCGGTGCCGATTCTGGTGGCCGTGAATAAGATAGATAAAGAAAATGCTGATCTGGACCGCGTCAAAAGAGAGCTGGCCGAGTTTGGTCTCAACCCTGAAGAGTGGGGCGGCCAGACCATCTATTGTCAGGTTTCCGCCAAGAAGAATATCGGGATTGATAATCTGATGGAAAACATCCAGTTGATGGCGGAGATGCTGGAGTTGAAGGCTGATGTCAACCGGAAGGCCAAAGGGCGGGTCATTGAGGCCCAGCTGGATAAGGGCAGGGGGCCCGTGGCCACTGTGCTGGTTCAGGAGGGCACGCTCAGACCCGGCAATTTCTTTGTTGTCGGCCAGTACAGCGGCAAGGTCCGCTCCATGCTGGATGATAAGGGCAGACCGATCAAAGAGGCCGGGCCCTCCATTCCCGTAGAGGTCCAGGGTCTGTCCGGCGTTCCGTCGGCAGGCGACGAGTTCATCGTGGTCACGGATGAAAAGATGGCGCGCAGCGTCAGTCACTCACGGTCGCTACGAGCCCGGGAGACCGAGCTGGGCGCAAGTTCGAAGATCTCGCTGGACAAGCTCTTTGAACAGATGAGCCTAGGCGATGTCAAGGAGTTGCGGGTCGTTCTCCGCGCCGACGTGCAGGGGACGCTGGAGGCCTTTGCCAAGGCGGCCGAGGAGCTTTCCACCGACCAGATTAGAGTTCGGGTCCTCCATGAAGGGACCGGGACGATTACCGAGTCGGATATCCTTCTCGCCTCCGCATCGGAGGCGATCATCATCGGCTTCAATGTCCGTCCGTCAGCCAAGGTCAAGGAGCTGGCCGTCAAGGAAAATGTCGATGTCCGCGCCTATGATGTCATCTACAACGCCCTGGATGATATCCGGAAGGCCATGGTCGGCATGCTTGATCCAACCTTTAAAGAGGATGTGATCGGCAGCGCCGAGGTCCGGGAGATTTTCCATGCCCCGAAGATTGGGACAATTGCCGGATGTTCCGTCTCCGACGGCAAGATTCAGCGCAATGCCGGTATCCGGGTCCTCCGTGACGGTGTTGTCATTTACAGCGGTAAGATCAGTTCGCTGAGGCGGTTTAAGGACGATGTTAAAGAGGTGGCCTCAGGATATGAATGCGGCATAAGTATTGAGAATTATAATGATATTAAAGTTGGCGATTCCCTTGAAGCATTCGTTATGCTGCAGGTGGAGGCCACCTTGTCGGGTGATAAAAAGTAGCCATGGCACATTGGGATCCCAAGGGGACACTGGACTCCATAGGGCTTGGGAAAAGTGAACAGAAACGTTCGACCCGGGTCGCGGATGCAATCAGGAACGAACTCGCCATCCTTCTCTTGAACACGGTGCGGGATCCGAAGATCAGCGGTGTGACGATTACCAGGGCTGAGGTCAGCGATGATTTGAAATATGCCAGGATATTTTTCACGGTTTTCGGAGAGGAGAAGAGCATCAAGGAGGCTGAAAAGGGACTCCAGCGGGCCAGGGGGTTCATGAGAAGTCATCTGGCCAAGACCTTGAATATGCGGTACACTCCCGACTTGCAGTTCCGGTACGATTTGACCGCCGAAAAAGTGAAAGAAATTGAGACGCTTTTTCAGGAAATCGCCGGCGAAAAGGACAACAATGAGAACAATTCCTAAGGATCTCACGGCAACAATCCGTGATGTCGGCGCTTTTGTCGTTCTGACCCACATTCATCCCGACGGAGATGCCCTTGGATCCTTGCTGGCATTTGCCGAGATCATGGAGACGCTGGGCAAACGCGTCTTCTGCTATCTGGAAGAGCCGGTTACCAGCCTGTACGACTTCCTGCCGGATTCTATGAGGATACATACCGATCTTGCCGATCTTCTGAGGTTTATTGAAGAGGCGGACGGACAGGTCGCCGCCATATCTCTTGATTGCGGAGATTGTGATCGTATGGGAGAAAACCAGGAGGAACTCCTGAAAATTCACCCATTTCTCGCTATCGATCATCACAGGGCGCATAGGCAGTATGGTGATTTGAGATGGATCGACCCGGACTGCTCTTCCACCGGTGAGATGGTCTATGAGCTGGCTCAGGTCCTTGGAGCCGATATCTCCGCGACATGCGCTTTCAACCTCTATGTGGCTATTTCCACCGACACGGGTTCCTTCCGGTATGAATCGACCACATCGAGAACCCTGATGATTGCGGCGGACTTGGTGGCTCGGGGGGTGCGGCCGGATGAGGTGGCAAGTCATCTCCACGAGAATTTCACCCTGCAGCGGTTGAAATTGATGGAACTGGTCCTCTCCACGCTGAAGCTCCATGAATCCGGTCAATTGGCCTTTATCCAAGTGACCAGGGACATGTTTGAGAGGAGCGGGGCTAATTTTCAGGACGTGGAGGGCTTTATTGATTATCCCCGGTCATTACGCTCGGTGAAGGTGGCTGCTTTCATGAAGGAAGGGAAGGATGGTCAGATATCCGTGAGCCTGCGGGCGAAGGGGGAGTGCGATGTGGCTGAAGTCGCCCAATCCTTCGGCGGTGGGGGACATCGCAATGCGGCGGGTTTCCGTTTTGTCGGCAAGACGGTCGATGAGGCTCAGGCTGAAGTCCTTGCCGCTTTGATAAAAGCCCTGAAGAATTGATGGCTATGGTGATCCGGAGGGAAGATGCCTGATCCCGGGGTCTTCCTGATCGATAAGCCGGAGGGACCGACTTCTTTTCAGATGGTACGCCATGTGCGTCGCCTGCTGGGGATCAAAAAGGTGGGACATGCCGGGACCCTGGATCCGTTTGCCAGTGGTTTGTTGGTTGTCTGCGCCGGCAGACCTGCAACCAGGCTTATTTCCGCCATTATGGATGGAGATAAGGAATATCTGGCTACCCTGCGTCTTGGCGTGGAGACGGAGACCCAGGATCCGGAGGGATTGGTCACTGCCCGAACGCCCTTAGGCCGGCTCAGCCGGGAACAGATAGAGGAGTGTCTCCGGAGATTCCGAGGCGAGCAGGAGCAGGTGCCGCCGAAATATTCGGCATTGAAGTATCAAGGGAAACCCTTGTACTATTATGCCCGGAAGGGGATTGAGGTTATCAAGGAATCACGGCGGATTGTTATCAGGACGCTTGTCCGGACTGACGATGACCATGATCTTGAAGGCGACGAAGCGGATCTCTCTGTACGGGTGGTCTGCAGCAAGGGGACCTATATCCGCACGCTGGCTGCCGACATAGGCAGGGTCCTTGGTTGCGGCGCCTATCTGACGCAGCTGCGGAGGACAAGGAGCGGGAGTTTTTCCATTGAAGACAGCTTTCCGGGCCGGGATTTTGGTCTTCCGGATGCCCATGACCGGTTATCGGCCGGCGGGATATCTGTTGACGATGTGTCTAAATTGTTGCAATAATCGTCTATACTGGCTAGTGTAGGAGACGGAGTGAAGTTTGTTGGGTTTATAAGAATGCTTGTTGAGGATTTAAAAATCAGTAAAAATCAGTACTTGTCGTCTTTAAGCTCTACGGATAGGCGTAAACGGACTTTTTCTCAACGATGCGCTGGGGAAAAGCCGGCGGTGTTGTATTGAAATTGAATGTAATCAAAGAAAGAAATGTTGTTCTCAGGCAACTTCAGGAGGTTTGTTGTGGCACAATCAGCAGTGAAAAAAAACGAAATTATTGAAAAGTTCAAAATTCATGCCTCTGATACCGGTTCGTCGACAGTACAGATTGCCCTTCTTACAGATCGTATCCAGTATCTCACCGAACATTTCAAGACCCATGTGAAGGATCATCATTCACGGCAGGGCCTGTTGAAGCTTGTTGGTCAGAGAAGGAGCCTTCTCGACTATCTGAAAAAAAAGGATGTCAACAAGTACAGGACCCTCATTCAGGACCTCGGTATCCGTAAATAGAGTCTGTCTCAGGGGAATGTAATTCTCGCCTGGTGTTGTGTTTACGTACGTGCCATTTCTCAAGACGGACTCTTCCGGTGACTTCCGGAAGGGTCCGTTGTATTGAGCCTTCTCGCATTCCGAAAAAAAAAGAGCATACGGGGCTGGTGGATAATCCAGTCATACTTAATGGCGCTGGGCATTTCCCTGATGCATAAACTCTGGAGGATATATGTTTAAAAAAGTAGAAGCTGTAATCGGTGGTAAAACCATTTCCATCGAGACCGGCAAATTGGCCAAACAGGCATCTGGCTCAGTGGTTCTAAAATGCGGCGAAACCGTGGTCTTGGTCACGGCGGTTGGTGTAAATGAGAGCAGGCCCGATGCCGATTTTCTGCCGTTGACCATTGAGTATCAGGAAAAACTGGCTTCCGTCGGTAGGATTCCCGGCAATTATTTCAGAAGAGAGATCGGCCGTCCCAGCGATCACGAGGTCTTGACCTGTCGTATTATTGATCGTCCCCTGCGCCCGCTTTTTCCGAAGGCCTATTTTTTTGAGACCCAGGTCATCGCCACCGTCCTGTCCGCCGACCTGCAGAACAATCCGGATGTCCTGGCCATTACCGGCGCCTCATGCGCGCTGACCCTGTCGCACATCCCTTTTGACGGCCCCGTCGCCGGGGCCAGGGTCGGCTATGTCGATGGCGGATATATCATCAATCCGACCACCGAAGAGCTGGCCCAGTCCAGCATGGACCTTATGGTGGCCTGTACCCGCAAGGCGGTGATCATGGTCGAAGGCAGGGCCGATGCGCTCAGCGAAGATGAGATCCTTTCGGCCATCTTCTTTGCCTTTGAGCAGGTCCAGCCCCTGATCGACCTGCAGGAGGACCTGCGTAAGTCCCATGGTAAGGAAAAACGGGTTGTCGCAGCCCCGCAGGTAGATGAGGAGATGATGGCCCGGGTCCGGGAGGTTGCCGCCGCAGGCATTGCCACGGTGGTTTCCACCGCTGATAAAATGGAACGCGGTGTTCTGTCCGATGAGTTGAAGAAGACCGTACTGGCCCAGCTTGATACGGATGGTAAGAGGACGGGCGAGATAAACGGTCTGCTGTCAGCCTATAAAAAATCATTTATGCGGTCCCGGATCGT
>JAJYAX010000078.1 GCA_021779275.1 Deltaproteobacteria bacterium
AATCAGCCATGAGAATAACTCCTTACAGTAATGAAAGGGAGATTGGATAATTGACCGCCGGCAACCGGCCCAGCGTTGAAACCGCCTTGTCCCGGCGCCGCAGCCGGACCGGCGCCCTCATAAAATTTTGGGTTGCATTCGTCTACCGAAAAACACCCGTCAATGTACCCGATTCGGCGGCAAAGACATAGATTTTTAAACTGTGACAGGTCAGTTTCATGGATTTCTTCTACGGACCCGGCCTGGTTGGAACCAGTCGTTATGGCCGCCGGATATCACCATAAATTTCGAGGCGGGGAAGGAGGCGGCGAGGACCCGGGCATGCGCAATGGGAATAACCGTATCATCCTTTGCTCCCAATATCTCGACCGGACCTTTATACTTCAAGAGCGCCGCGATATTGTCCCAGTCAGCACGCCACCCCTCATCCATGGAGAGAGCAGCTTTTGCGTTATTCAGTCAAGGTCTCCGGGTTCAGCCCGACGATAAGGCCGCCCCAGTGCCTGCCGTTCACCGTGATCGGCATGGAGAGATCGTTCATGACCTCGCCGGTATCCCGCATATAGGTCTGGAACAGCATGGGCGTCGTGTTCGTCGCCCGGCGGATATCGCACTGGGAGCTGAAGAAGAAGCGCATGTTTCGGCTTTGCAGGAGGTCCACCTCGTAATTTCCGGTCATCGGCCTTGAAACATGGGAATGATGCACGGGCAGATAGCCCTTCCTGTCCACCGGTATGCAGTAAATGCAGCCCGGGATCTCCTTCAGGGTCTTGTCCAGATAGGTCTGCAGTTCCTTGATAAGGGGATCGGTAAAGGCCGCAGTGAATTTTTGGGGGTTGGTGTTCGGGACGGAGCGGTAATTCTCGTCGAAGATATTGATGCCTCTTTGGCTCATCGCCTGCAGGATTTCCTGGATATGGTCCCTCTGGCGCCGGACCATGGGGATGATCTGATCCAGCATCCCCCGCCCGGTCCGGTAGTGCGCGACCTTCTCCTGCATTTTTTCGGTGATCTCGGTGAGGCCGCGGACGGTAGTGCCGGAGGCGCTCATATCGGTGAAGACCTCATGCGACAGCGTGTTAATCTCCCCCACCTTATTGTTGATCTCGGCGTTGGTGAGAGATAATTCCTCAATGGCGGCGGCGATCTTCAGCAGTTGATCATTTGTCTCCTCAAAATCACCGATCATGGATTTAAAGCTGACGGCTGTTTCATTGACGATGGTGCCGACTTCCATACTGGCGTCAATAATGGTGTTGCTCTCGGCCTTGGTTTTATCGACTGTCGCCATCATGTTGTTTATCTTCAGCGATATATCTTCGGTTGCCGGCTTGATCTGCTTGGCCAGGCTGCGTACTTCCTCCGCCACTATCGCAAACCCTTTTCCATGCTCGCCGGCCCTGGCCGCCTCAATGGTGGCATTGAGAGACAGCAGATTCGTCTGGTCCGACATGTTGTTGATCACCCCAATGATCTCCATGATACCTGCGGAACTGTGGTTGAGTTCCTCAATGGTCGTGCTGAAACTGGTCACCGTCCGATTGATGGATTCCACCTTCCGGGCCACGGCCTCAAGCTCCTCAAAAGACGTTCTCACCCTGGTCAGATTTGAGCTGGTATGTTCGGAGACATAATGGGCGTTTTCGGCTATTTCCTGGATGGCGATATTGCTGTCGGAGCTGGAAACGGCAACCTGATCGGAGATCTCCTTCTGCTGGCTGGTTTTTTGGCCGGCCAGATCGACGGCCTTGAGAACATGGGCGCTGCCTACCGCGATCCGGATGCCCGCCTTGCGGATGTCCTCAATAATTTTCCGGATGTTGACCATAAAGGCGTTATAGCCGATGGAGACGTGGCTGAGTTCCGGGTAGGGCAGGTCCTTGATATCCTCCGACCAGTCCACCTTGCCGTCGGCCAGGCGTTGAAAAATCGCATCCACCACCTTCAGGGGTCTGGTTGCCAGATAGCCGAACATCCTTCCGATAAGCAGACAGAAAAGTGCAACAAGCAAAAATCCCGCACAGTTGATCACAATGCACCATCTGGCGGTCGAGATCACCTCCGCCGCCTTCTGGGGGTCGCCGGCGGAAGAGAAAAGATCGGTGAGAAAAAATATCGTCAAGGCCGATATCGCCAATTGGATTATAACCACCAGGGCGATGGATTTCGCAGCCCCTTTGATACGTGAATGAAATACGGATACCTCAAGACGAGCCCATACTGTTTTCGTTTCATCCATAGTTATCCCCATATATCATAATTTCGCCAACTTTAACGTCCGTCACATCCGCGTCAGTCCTTTATTCTTTATTATACGATTTGAAAGTTTGATTTTGAAGGATAAAACGTGACCAGAGAAGAATAGTGATCCTTTCAGAAGAGTCTCATCCTCCAGAGGAAAGGAAAGGTGCGCAAACAGAGCGTGGCTCCCGGCAATTCCGTAACGTGTCCGCTTGCATCAACGGACGTCTCAGCAATTATCTGATCGATCTGATCTTCCTGAGGGCTATCCCTTGGCCAGACTCGTACCCACCTCCAGATTCACGGTCAACGGGACTTCCAGCGGAAAGGCCGATTCCATCGCCTTGCGGACAACCTTTCCGGTCCGCTCCACCTGATCAACCGGCACCTCGAAGACCAGCTCATCATGGATCTGCAACAGGAGCCGGGCCTCGAGGTGTTCTTCCGCCAGGACTCTGGCCACGGCAAGCATGGCCAGTTTGATAATATCCGCGGCAGTCCCCTGGATCGGGGTATTCAGGGCGATCCTCTCGGCGAAGTCACGCCTGTTCTTATTCTTTGAGGTTATCTCCGGCACCTCCCGCCGCCGGTTGAGCAGGGTGGTCACATACCCCTGTTTCCGTGCCTGTTCCACGACCTCGTCCATAAAGGTCCTGACCCCGCTGTAGAGATGAAAATACCGGTCAATGAAGGTCTGCGCCTCCTTTCTGCCCAGGCCCAGCTGCTCCGACAGGCCATAGCTGCTCATCCCATAGACAATACCGAAGTTGATGCTCTTGGCCACCCGCCGCATCTCGGAGGTAATCAGGAGCGGAGAGACGGAAAAGATCTCCGCCGCCGTCCGGGCATGGATATCCTCCCCATTTTTAAAGGCCTGGACAAGCACCCGATCCCTGGAATAATGGGCCAGGACTCGCAGGTCGATCTGGGAATAATCCGCCGACAGAAAGACCTGGCCGGCTGCGGGGACGAAGGCCTGGCGGATGCGGTTCCCGTCCTCGGACCGGATCGGGATATTCTGCAGGTTCGGATTGCTGCTCGACAGCCTTCCCGTTGCGGCAACGGTTTGATTAAAGGAGGTATAGACCCTCCCCGTCTGCTGATCCATAAGTCCCGCCAGTTTCTCCACATAGGTCGACTGCAGCTTGGAAATAGTCCGGTATTCCATGATCCTGGCGGGCAGGTCATGCCGGTACGATAATTTTTCCAGGACCTTCAGATCGGTGGAATATCCTGTCTTCGTCTTCCTGCCGAAGGGCAGGCGCATTTCGTCAAAGAGGATCCTGCCGAGCTGTTTTGGCGAACTGATATTGAACTCACTTCCGGCCAGCAGATAGATCTCCTTTTCCAGGCGGAGAAGTTTTTCGGCAAACTCGACGGACAGGCGGGAGAGGACGTCCGGATCGATCCGGATTCCGGCGGATTCCATATCGGCCAGGATCGGGACCAGGGGCATCTCCACGTCCGTGAACAGGGAGGTCAGCCCCAGCTCCTGCAATCGGGGTTCAAACTCCCGCCAGAGCATAAGCGTCCCGTAGACATCTTCACAGCTGTAATCACAGGCCTTCCGGATATCGACATAGGCAAAGGCGTCCGGCCTCTTATCAGCGCCCACCACATCGGCAAAGGACGTCATCCGCAGATTGCACTCCAGACAGAGATCATCGAGTTTCAAGGACCTCCTGGTCGGGTCCAGAAGATAGGCGCCGATCATGGTGTCCAGCAACTGCCCCGCCAGACGAATGGCGCAATTTTTCAGGATAACCGCATAGTCATATTTGAGGTTATGACCGAGCTTCGGCAGGGAGGAAGACTCCAGAAACGGACGCAGGACCGAGATAACCAGAGCGCGGTCAAGCTGTCCCGGAGCCGGATCTCCATTCTCCAGGCGATGCCCGAGCGGGATATACCAGCTCTTGTCCCTCTCGGTGCAAAGCGAGATGCCGACCAGCCCGGCCAACCGGGTATCAAGCGACGTCGTCTCCGTATCCAGGACCAGAATCGAGGCCGTGGCCAGATCTTTTTCCAGCTCCCGCAGTTCTTTCTCGGTGCGCACCAGCCGAAAATTGGCAGTTGCGGCCGGCAGCGCCTCGTCTTTGCTCTCGATATCAGTAATTAAGCGGGTGAATTCCAGATCCCGGTACAAGATCTGCAGCTGCTTTTCATCAGCCTGTCCAAGGAGGTAGTCACTTATATTTTCAGGGACTTCCACATCCATCTTCAAGGTGATGAGCTGCCTGGAGAGGAAGGCCTTCTCCCTGTCCCCGGCCAGACGCTCCTTCATTTTCGAGGCCTTCATCCCGTCCAGATGGGCATAGACCCCCTCCAGGGAGCCGTACTCATTAATCAGTTTCTCCGCCGTCTTCGGACCGATACCCGCCACACCGGGGATATTGTCGGAACTGTCTCCGATAAGGGAAAAAAAATCGAGGAGCTGGTCCGGCCCCACATTATATTTTTCCCGGATCCGGTCCGCATCGAAGATCGTATCCCGCATCGGATCCCACATGACCACCTGATCATTGACCAGTTGCAACAGGTCCTTGTCACCGGAGACAATGACAACCCGGCAGCCTTGGGCGGAGAGGAACCGGGTAGCCGAGGCTATTATATCGTCCGCCTCAACCCCTGTTTCTTCAAACAGTCGGATATTGCATGCCCTGACAAAGTCCTTGATAGCGGGAATCTGGATGGCCAGGTCGTCGGGCATGGGCGGCCTGTTGGCCTTGTAGGCGGGGTACATCTCATGCCTGAAGACGGGGCCCCGGCTGTCAAAGGCCACCGCCAGGTATTCAGGGGTTTTTTCCCTGAGCAGACGATGCACGATATTTACAAAGCCGAAGACGGCGTGGGTCGGCACGCCCCGGCTGTTGGACAGAGGGGTTATCGCATGATAGGCGCGATAGATATAGGCACTTCCGTCGATAAGATAGACTTCCTTGTTCACTTGGTGGGCGCTCCTGTTGGCGACATCTCATTGATCTGTATCCCCTCTTGAAAAGGGGCTTTTCATCACCATACAGGCTTTTTCTCCGGAAATCATGCGGGAATGGGCGGAATAAAAAAAAGGCCCTGCGCACATCGGAGTGCGCAGGGCCTTCAGACGGTTGTCTCTACACTGTCTTATCTACTTTGCCACCCTCACCCACGAGGCCTGCGGGCCTTTATCTCCAAGGGTTTCTCCATAGACGACATCATCTCCTTCCGCCAGTTCATCCATGTTGACATTTTTCAACGCGTTCTCGTGAAAGTAGATCTCCCGTTGATCGGAGGTGGTTATGAACCCATAGGACTCCAGCGGGGAGAGTTTCTGGATTATTCCATATTTGTCCCCCAGGCTCTCCTGCTCCATTCCTTTAATATCCTTCCGCTTTTTCCTCAAGATCTCCTTGAGCTGCAGAGAAAGCACATCAAAGGCCTCTACAAGTAAGGGCCGTACATTCTCTCCTTTTCTGGTCACAACAACGGTATCATTCGGTACCGAGGCAATCAGTTTGATCTCAAACCCTCCTTCCTTATGATAGGAAGTCGCTTCGATGGTTACACGCAGATGAAGGACATAATTTGCATAATGCCGGACAAGCTTCTCTTTCTCTTCCTCGATCTTAGTCTGCCAACCTTTCCGCAGCTCAACATTCCGGGCTTCGATCTTCAGTTCCATAGAGTTCCTCCAATTTTTTCACCAACAATGAAACACTACCAGCCATATGCACCTTGAAGTACATATCCGATGAGCCTCCGTCCCCAAAATCCAAGACCTGACAAAACCATCCTTTGCCGGCCGGACAGTGACGCAAAACTCTCTCTATAGATTCATTATATCTCTGAACACCTGATAATCAAGAGCGGCTCCCCTTTTTTTAGGGACGCCGAAGAACCAAATTGTTCTTTCCTCTCCCTGCACTTCCTGGTAAAAATTATTTTATCACTCTGTTATTGATGAATTGAGTCTATAATTTTCATGGTCCCGCCCTACCGGGACCTCTACAATGCATGATGCAGAAAAAAACCGGCATTATCCTTCTTAATCTGGGCGGCCCCGAAAAACTGCGGGATGTGGCGCCATTTCTCTATAATCTCTTTTCCGACAGAGAGATCATCCCCTTGGGCCCTGCCTGGCTGCAAAAACCTCTCGCCTGGCTCATAGCCCGCACACGGGCGCCCAAGAGTAGAAAAACCTACGCCAGGATCGGCGGCGGCTCCCCGCTGACCCGTATCACCAGACAGCAGGAGCAGGCCCTGGAAAAGGCCCTGCGTTCAGAGGGTGACTTCCGGGTGGTGACGGCCATGCGGTACTGGCGCCCAAGGGCGGCTGAGGCACTGGCAAAGCTTGCCGGCGAGGGAATTTCCGATATTGTCGCGCTGCCACTCTATCCCCACTACTCGTGCGCGACCACCGGGTCTTCGCTCTCCGATCTCAAGGCGGCCATCGCTGCAGCACCCGCCACTTTTCATCTGCGGGAGATCGCGTCCTGGCCGGACCATCCTTCCTATATTTCGTGTCTTGCCGGACATATCAAAAGAGGACTGGCGGATTTTGCCGGCAGTGAGGTCCAGATCGTCTATAGCGCCCACAGCCTGCCTGCTGACTTTATCGACCGGGGAGACCCCTACCTGGAGCATCTGCACAGGACCATCCGGGGCATTGAGGCCCTGACCGGCAGGAGTGGCCTTCTCTGTTTTCAAAGCAGGAGCGGTCCCGTCCGCTGGCTGTCTCCATCCACCCCGGAGACACTTCGGAACCTGGCGGGATCAGGATGCAAAGACATACTCATGGTCCCCATCAGTTTCGTGTCGGACCATGTCGAAACCCTCTATGAGATCGACCTCCTCTATAAAGAGATGGCCAGCGACCTGGGCATGCGCCTGGAATCCACCGAATCCCTGAATACCGATCCGGCGTTCATCAA
>JAJYAX010000079.1 GCA_021779275.1 Deltaproteobacteria bacterium
CGTTGTCCCTTCGCCAGATCTGCCGCCGATCTCCTGTCTAATGGCCAGTGATTTTTTCAGGTACTCAAGGGCCGTGTCATAGTCGCCACGGGCATAATAAATCGTAGATATATTATTGAGCGTTACCCCTTCGCCGGATCTGTCGCCGATCTCCCGGCAGATGGGCAGTGATTTTTTCAGGTACTCAAGGGCCGTGTCATAGTCGCCACGGGCATAATAAATCGTAGATATATTATTGAGCGCGGCCCCTTCGCTGGATCTGTCGCCGATCTCCCGGCAAATCTGTAATGATAGTTCATATGAATGCAGCGCCTTATCGAGTTGCCCGTCCATTTTTTGACCTTTGGCTATTTGCAGATGCAGCCCAATTTGCTCGTCGGGAAGCTTTGTGCAGGCAAGGGCATCCAGGAGGAGTTCGCTATGAATCCTATGCAGGCCCCGGCTGGAGAGATCCATCCCCAGACGCTGGGCAATATCGACAGCCTTTTCCAGGTCGCCGGACCGCTGAATTTTCCAATAGTCGATCAGCTTGTCAAACCATTGTTCCACCTCCCGGCTTGTTCCGTCGTCCGCCCACTGTAAGGCCTGGTCGGTCATCCAGGTAAAGATACCCTTCGGTTGGGCGAGCGGTTTGACCTCCAGCAGAAGATCCCTGGCCTTGACGGCCTCGCCCACCTTTAGATAATCCAGGGAAAGCTTAAGTTTCGCCTCACAGCGTTCATCGCAGTCGCCGATCTCCGACAGGTAATCAAGGTAGGCGAACCGGTTCTCTTTGGAGCCGGACGGCAGTTGTTCAGCGGCAAGGGCCTGTCGAAGCTCAAGGCGCTTGCTATCACGTTCCAGGCGATCCTGGTACCAGATCTCAAAAAGTTTCACGAGGTAACCGAGGCGCTTTCTCATCGCCCGGGACCCGCTCATGGCCAGCCAGAGATCGAAAAATCCCTCCTTGATGCGATACAGGCGTGAACGCCTGTCCTGAGGGTTGGCGGAAACCGTCAGATACCCCGAGGTAATCATTCTCTTGAGCAGCGAAGAGATCTGCTGGGGCGACTTGCGCATCCGGGCGGCGATGGTCACGGGCGTCCTTGGTTCGGTACGGATGAGCGCCATGGTCTCCAGCAGGGCTCGTTCCTGAGGGGCGAGTTCTTTCATCCGGTCCTGATAAAAGGGGGTGATCTGGTCCAGCAGCTTCTGAAATTGGACCTGGACCTCCAAGATATTGTCATAGGCGATCAGTTCATACAGCATCATGATAAGACGCGGATTTCCCCCGGTCATGGTATGGAGGGCCCTGATCTTTGGGGCAAGCTGATCAAGGCGGTCGAGGAGATCCCGGCGCTCTTCCAGTTCAAGATTTCTCTGTATCAGTTCCAGGGTAAGCTCTTCCGAGAGGTCCTCAAGCACCTGGATGTCGAAAAACTCAAAGAACGGTTTCTGAACACTGGTGATGCCGGGGAAATAAACAGGCGAGGTCCCGATCAGGGTGGCGCAGGGCGTATCCATCAGAAATGTTCGTAGTCTATGGATATCCTGATTATTTTTGATCTGCTCGCCGAAGAGTGAATTCAGGTTTTCCATGAACAGCAGAATCGTTCTGCCGCTCCGCTGCCTATATTGCCGCAGGTGCGGAATCGCGGCATCCACGATCTCCTGGTCCTGGGCCATTGCAGAAAGGGAGGCATGAATATTCGTCCATTCCCCGTCCACCTCGATCTCTCCCAGATTCTGGACGATCTCCAACAGAATATCGGCGAAGCCGAGGATACGATTATTCTCCTCCGGAAACCGTATCACCGTATACAGACCGCTTAAGGTTGCATCGGTTTCCACCGCTTTTTCCACCAGACTCAGAAAATGAGTTTTGCCTATCCCTCTCGGGCCGATAAAGAGATAATGCTGGCCTCCTTTCTTCCCTGCGTTCTTCTGCAATTTTTCGAGAAGATCCTCCAACATATCCGCTCTTCCAACGGTTGTTTGGACAAGCCGATCAATGGAGGTGACATTGGCTCTGAAAAGACCTATGGGTGTGGGCATATCTTTATCTTCCTTCGCATTCATAGCCATAGTATTTCTTCCACCAGTTCTTGAGCAGACGGCTGGCAAAATCAAAGGCGTCATTGTCCCTGGCCTCAATATAGAAATCGCTCTGCAGGTGCAACATCAGACGCTGGAAGGCCTGACTCAAGGCAGGGCCTATCCTCGGCCCCGTTTTCCGATCCTCGATCTGGCGATAAAATTGAAAAAGCGTTCGATGGGATAAACCCCTGTCACTCAATGACAGCTTACCCAAAAACAGGCAGGCCGCCTCCCGCTCTTCCTGAGGGTAATGGACATCAATCCGTGTCCGGTAATGCTGCAGCTTGTCGCGGGCCATTTCACCCAAGAGCGACTTGCTGTAGACCTCATCGACCACAATGGCAGTCAACGGTTTGTTTTTGTTTCGTTTCCAAAGCCTGAACAGCTCCTGGGTGAGCATCTGGAGAAATAAAGGGATGGGTGTGCCAAGCAACTCACTGATTCGAGGGACAACAGTTTCGTCAAATTTCGCGCCATGTTTGTCAAGCATCTGCTCAACAAAGATCCGGACCTCCCCTTCTGTAAAGGAAGGCAGCGGTTCCACCTTGAAATCGTTCACCTGTTTCACCATACCCTGCTGATCAAGGGCGGCAATCAGGTTGACAGATCCACCGACCAGCCATCTAAGGTTATGCTGCAAGGAACGATCCCTGATTTTTCTAAACCAATGGAGGAAAAGGATATATTCCTCCTTAGAGAAATCCAACATGCTATTGAGCATATCGGGTAATTCATCAATGACAAAAAGGATCTTTTGATTAGACGTAAAGACGCGCTCGATTAACTCTCCCGCTCGATCTTGCCATTTACTTTCCAACCCCTCGTTTTTTCGAAGTTGGAGCTTAAATTCAGAGACTTCAATTTTCTCAATTCGGGCAAGAGTTCCGCTTAAGAAATCCCAACCTTTGGCCAAGGTCTCCCGCAGGTATGACGGTTGATGCTCATTGATGGCATCTATCAAAGAAATAACAAAATCATCGGGCGATTTCAGATCCTCCACATTGAGGTGAATAACAAGCCAGGATTCTTTGGGCTCATCCAGCATACGATACATGACACTGGTCTTTCCCGTTCTCCGTGGTGCAAGGAGAAGAACATTGTGTTTTTTCAAGTCCTCCCAAAGGTCTTCGAGAAATTCCCCTCTAAAGTAGAAATCATCATCCCTTGCCGGACTCCCTACTATGAAATCAGCCATTTCGCCTCCAACAAATAAAACTTCTTTGTTTTACAACTTTTTCACATTATAAATTTCAGACGTGGCCTTGTCAATATTTTTTGAAAACATTTTTGTTTTACAACAATTGAGTTGTGGTATTATTTGTAAAGATGCTAGGATGCAGAATGCTCAGGATGTTCGGTAAGGCCGGAGGCTTATCCAAATAAGACAGGTTTGCGGATGTTTACTCTGGTATTGATGATCAATTATTTCTTCATTTAATCCGAGATCAACCACCCAATGACATCACAAGAAAGGCATCGACAAGTTATCCCTCTTTCACAATTAACCGACCCATTGGTACGGCTATCTGTATGGCATCGATACGCTTGTTTTCCCAAAAGACTTTACTGCGGAATTTTCTGCTCCCTTGCGGAAACACGATGATTTGAATACTATGCCCCTTCGCAAGCCAAAAGAACTCAAGATAACGGACTCCCATGAAAAATCCGAAGGCCCATCTGGCCGGTCTGTCTATTGTCTGTATCTGGTCGGGATGGATTGTCATCTCGCGCCTTGGTGTGCAGACCAGACTCCAGCCGGCCGATATCACCCTGCTGCGCTACTGTACCGCCCTCATCGGGGTTCTTCCGCTGATCTTTAGACATGAATGGAGGAAATTCAAGCTCTATCAATATCTTATTGTCGGACTCGGGGTGGGATTTCCGTACACCCTTTTCTCGTTTTATGGACTTCGCGAGATTAAGGCCGCCCATGCGGGCGTGCTGGTCAACGGGATGCTGCCGGTCCTGGGGGCGGTCACGGCCTGGTTTCTCTTCCGGCAGAGAGTCACCGTGCTGCGCTATGGGGCAATCGCCGTGATTTTTATCTCAAATCTGATCATGGCGGGAGGAGATACCTTTTCCGCCGGCCATCTCTGGGGCATCGTCCTGCTCCTGTCCGCCTCCGTGGTCTATACCATGCATATGACCGGCATCAGGCAGTGGCGATTCGGTTGGCGTGATGTCCTGGTGACCGTGCCGGTGGTGAATGTTCTTCTCTTTATTCCCCTCTGGTTCGCCTTTCCGACCGCCCTCTTCCAGGCCCCTCTGCCCGACATCGTCCTGCAGTCATTCTACCAGGGGATTGCGGTCAATATCGTTGCCCTGATGTTTGTGGCCTATTCGATCCGGCATCTCGGCCTCATCACCGTGTCTTTGTATATGTCCTTTGTGCCGGTGGTCACCGCTGTGTTTGCCTGGATAATCCTGGGTGAATCCTTGAATGTCTGGGAAAGCGTGGGTATTGCCGGCTGCTCCGCGGGCCTGCTTCTCTATGCCAGAGGTCAGGTTGCCCCGCAGGCACTCTTCCAGAAGTCCTGATCCTGAATCCGGGGAGGCTCGCCGTCTCAGCCTTTGTTGCCGGTAAGCGGCAGGCCGAAACTGGTCTGCCCCAGGAGATGAATGGAGTTGTCGCCAAAAAGGGTGAGGAAACTATTATCGGCCAGATTGCAGCGGAAACCCCGACAGGTCCGCGGCCGATAGTGGTAGATCTTACAGAAAAATTTTTCATTCCGCTTTTCCAGGAATATACACCCCTTCTCATCGGGATGGATCATAAAGACCCGGCCCCTCTCCTTGGCCTCCCTGGTGGCGGCATCTATTCCCTGCTCCCGGATGTCCTTGAGACTGATATCGACGCCGACATGGCCGCCCATCTGTTTGATGAAGGAAACCTCGTCGGGCTGCAAAACGATCTTGCGATATTTTTTGCAGCAGGTCCCGCACTGGCGGCAGTCGTCAAAGATGGTATTCAGGGTCGTTTCACACAGTGTCTGCATCGTAACCTCGCTCTGATCTCGCTATAATGTCCAGTATTCCCGCAGGGGATGGTCCTTCAGGAGCCTGTCGGCCCGTTCCGAGTACATAACACCGACCCTTGGCGCCTCCGGCGCCAGAAAGCTCTCCAGGGTGGCCAGGATGGATACCTCCAGGGACACCGGATTGTAACCGCCCTCCAGGAGGAATATGAGCCTGTTATCGCAGGATTCCCGGGCATACTGCCGGAGCATCGTCGTCACCGTTCCATACCACTGGGTGGAGAGGAGGGTGGCGCTGATGGTGTCATCCCTGTGTCCGTCAAAGCCGGCGGAGACCAGAATAATCTGGGGCATGTACTGCTCAACGACACTCTGCAGCAAGCGTCCGAGAAGAAAGGTATATTCACAATCGCCAAACTGCGGAAAGACCGGCACATTGATGGTGTAGCCGACCCCCTTGTCCTTACCGACTTCCTGAGGCGTCCCGGTAAAGGGGAAGAGTCCCAACTGATGCAGGGATATCACCAGGACCTCATTGGAATCGTAGAAGACCTCCTGGGTGCCGTTACCGTGGTGGACATCGAAATCGACAATTAAGATGCGGTTCATCCGATATTTTTTCCGCAGGTATTTAGCCGTGATCCCAATATTATTCAGGATGCAGAAACCCATTCCCCGCCCCGGTTCGGCATGATGGCCCGGCGGCCGTATCAGCGCAAATCCGTGGTCCAGCTCACCGCTCATGACGGCATCGGCGATCTGCAGGCATCCTCCCGCGGCAAGTTGGGCCGTCACAAAGGAATCCTCCATCAGGTAGGTATCCCGGTCATAGGAGTAGGGATCGGACAGGACGGCATGCTCCCGGATCTGTTCAAGATAGAAGGACGAATGAACCGCCTCGATATCCTCAATGGTCGCCTCCCTGGGCGAAAACAGGCTGAATCGATCTCCGTACCTTTCCTGTATGGTTGTATAGAGATGCCTGATTCTCCCCGGATTTTCATGGGAAAACTGTTCGATGACATGTCCCAGATAACGGTTGTCGCAGAGGAGTCCGAACTTATTATTCATAGTGATATCGATAAATTGACGTTTCATTATAGAGTGATGCATCAAGACGATACAAATTTCCGGTCCGCTTGATGTGCAGATCATCGTAGATCAACGACTCAACCAGACGGAACCCCAGTTTTCTCAGACAGCGCTGCTGGGATATATTGTCAATATCTGTATACATCTCAACTTGTTGCACGCCAATATTATCGAAAAGATATATGAGAAGAAATTTCTGCGCCTCCGTTCCATATCCCTTATTCCTTTCGCCGGGGTCGGCAATTTTGACCGAAACCGTTACCGTATCGGTCTTTCCGGGAGGCTGCCAGTAATGAATGGTTCCCAGCGGGATCTCATCCCGCCTTTCGATCAGAAAAATCTTTTCCTCCTGGTTCCAAAAGACACCGGACTCGAGTTTTTGCTGTAATTGGTGCAACTCAAAGCATTCCGGCGACAAAAAATCCCCATACGAATCCCTGGACCGGCTCCACTGGACCAAAAGATCCAGGTCCGATTGCCGGACCTTGCGCAACATCAGCCTGTTCGTATACAGTTTTTCAATAAAGTAGCTCATCGCTCTCATCGCCTATCCCTTGAGATATCGCCAGCCCATGAACAATCATTGATGCCGGAGAGCCGAATCCCCGGCCGAGCAAAAAGACTCGTTCCTCGGCCGGGGCCGCGCCGGTCACATGTCGCTGACAACCTTACTGAGGGTTTTTGTGGAATTTTCAAGTTTCTTCAGGGCCTCAACGGTGCCGTCTATGGAAAAGTTGACGGAATTGGCCGCCTTTTTATTTTCATTGGAGGATGAAACCACGCTCATGATCTGTTTCTTGACCTCGTTGCCGTTGGCATTCAAGATATCGGTTTTCGCATTCAGGCCGCCGACGGAATCGGAGATGGTCACAATACCCTCGGATATCTTCTGCATTGCGGCAAGCGCGGTATTGATCACCTCGCCGCCGGCACCCAGCATCTTCATGCCATCCTTCA
>JAJYAX010000080.1 GCA_021779275.1 Deltaproteobacteria bacterium
AGCAGCTCGTCGACGGTGACGAAGGTCGCCTTCCTAGTCGACATCTTCACCTGCTTGCCGTCGCGGGTAAGCGTCACGAATTGATGCAGAACGACCGTCACCTTGGAGGGATCATAGCCCAAGGCCTGGACGCCTGCCAGCACATCGGGGACGGTGGCGATATGGTCGGAGCCGAAGATATCGACCAGCCAGTCGAAATTCCGGCGAAATTTTTCCCGGTGATAGGCGATGTCCGGCAGCCTGTAGGTCGGCTCCCCCGAACTCTTGATGATCACCCGGTCCTTCTCCTGACCGAAATCGGTGGTCTTGAACCAAACGGCCCCGTCGTGTTCATAGACCAGCCCCTTTTCCCGCAGCTCGGCCACCACCGAATCGACATGGCCATTTTCATACAGGGACTGCTCATTATAATAGTTGTCAAAGACGATCCCCATACGCGCAAGCGTGCCGGAGATGTCCTTGAAGATCATCTCTTCCGCCCTGGCCTTGAAGGGGGTGACATCGTCATGATTTTTAAGCGAATCCCCCACCTCATCAATGAGCGACTGGGCGATCTCCCTGATGTACTCGCCCTGATAGCCGTCCTCGGGGAAGGGATGCTCGACGCCTAGCAGTTCCAGATAGCGCGCCCGCGTCGATTCGCCAAGCACCCGCATCTGCCGGCCGGCGTTATTGTAATAGTATTCCCGATAGACGCTGTGCCCGGTGGCCTCCAGAAGGCGGGCGATGGCATCGCCCAGGATCGCCTGGCGGCCGTGGCCGATGCTGAGAGGTCCGGTGGGATTGGCGCTGACAAATTCCACCATCACCCGGCGGTCCTGGCCGATCCGGGACCGGCCGAAGGTATCCGCGTCGGCAAGTACGGCCGGGATCAGCCGCTGCCAGACCTCTTCCCTGATATGAATATTGACAAAGCCCGGGCCCGCAATCTCGGTATGGTCGACAAAATCGGTCTGCCTTGCCAGAAGCCCTGCGAGAACCGAGGCAATGTCACGCGGCTTACGCTTTTCAATGCCGGCAAGCACCAGGGCCATATTGGTAGAAAAATCGCCCTGCCCCTCATGCTTGGGCACCTCGAGGGTAAATCTCCCGGCGCCCTGATCTGACCAGGAACCGTCTTCAACACCCTGCCGGAAGCAGGCATCAAGAATCGTTTTCAGCTGTGAACGGATCATATCTCTTCGTTTATATAGGTTCTTTCATTGTTATTGCCGATAAGGCAAAGGACTTCGTAACTTATGGTGCCGGCCCAGGCGGCTATCTCATCGGCGGTAATCAATTCCTGTCCCTGCCTGCCCAGCACCACCACCTCGTCTCCGGGCATAACGCCCTCGATATCGGAGATATCGGCCATGCACATATTCATACAGATCCTGCCCCGGATAGGCGCCCTTCGCCCCCTTATCAACACCTCTCCGCGATTGGAAAGACTGCGGAGATACCCGTCTTCATAACCGACAGGGAGAATGGCCAGACGGGCCGCCGCGGGGGTTATATAGGTGTGCCCGTAACTGACGCCGGCCCCGGCCGGCACCGTTTTCACCTGGAGCACCTGGGTGGTGAAGGACATCGCGGGGAGAAGCTTCTCCCCCATGGCGCGTCTCCTCCCTTCCTCTCCGTCAGGATAGTAGCCATAGAGGGAAATTCCCGGTCTGACCATATCGCCGCAGGTCTCGGGAAAGTTAAACACCCCGCCGGAATTGGCAATATGCCGGATTCCATCACACCTGGCGTTGATCCTGTCGCACATCGCGGTATAACTATCATAACTCTTCCCTGTATTGTCCGAATCAGGATCGTCGGCTTGAGAGAAATGACTGACTATGCCTGCAAGATAGAGGGAAGGCAGCGAACACATCCTGTCGAGGAAGGCATCAACCTGCTCCGGCAGCAGCCCCAGCCTGCTCATCCCCGAGTCCACCTTCAGATGTATGCCGATTCTCCTGCCGGCCTTTACCGCCGCGTTTGCAAGACACTCAGCCGTCTCAATCCGGAACACAACCGGGGTCAGATCGTACTGGAGGACCAGATTGACATGCTCATGCATAAACCCGAGCATGATAAGAATCTCGCCTCTGATCCCGGCCTTCCTGAGGGTCACCGCCTCGTCTATCTCCGCCACGCCGAAGGTCTTACAACCGGCGGCCGCAAAGACCTCCGCCGCCCTTGCCATATCATGACCATAACCATCGGCCTTGACCATGGCCAGGACCGCAACTCCGGCCTTTTTCTGAATGATCCTGAAATTGTGACGCAGGGCCTTGGGGCTGATGCTCACCCGGTTATAGGAACGCGCTGTCGAGGATACTTTCATTGAACACCCCACCTCCGGTTCAGGGCGCTAGGCGCCATGATACCAGCATATCCACGCATGTCTGCTGGACATGAAAATGGCCCAGCCGATGGTCACGTAGAGCAGGCCGAGCAGGTATCCCGGCAGAGAAGAATGACGCAATCCATACCCTGCCGCCATCATTAATAAAACCAGCATCCACGTCTTCATCGAATACACAGCTCCGAGACAGGTCCCGTCCGCCAGACGCAGAATACGGTCCAGGCTTCTTTTCGCGGTCTTGTCAAGGAACAGGATCGATTTGAGGGTGCCGAGAGCCAGGGCGGGAAGAACCAGCCAGACCCGCCCGGCCCCAATCAGCCATAGACCCCCGCGGACCATCAGCATAATCCCGATACCCGTCCAGAGAACGGCTGCAAGGACGATATGAACACGCTGCGGAGCTCCGGGTTTGAATCGAACCAGCATTTTTTTTAACATGAGAGCCGCGGACCGAAAATAAAATAAGCCCACCCCCCTTTGCAGGGAGATGGGCTCAAAGACCACTGAATACTGTACTGCTTAGCTTTCGGTTACAGTAATTGCGCCTTCAGGACAAACCTCGACACAGGTCTCGCAACCAAGACACTCATCCATCTCAACGGGCTCGGATTTGCCGTCTTCAAGCTCGAACACCTGTGCGGGACAGGCATTGACACATTCCTCACAACCGGTACATTTATCTTTATCTACAACAACTTCAAACATGATACACCTCCACGGTAAAAGAATTAAAAAACATCTCGCATATTTTAATAAGCAAAGAATCTGCTAGCACAAATTCGTTTTTTTGCATTACGATCCATTAATTCAGGACCGGATTTTTGTCAAGAAAAATTCTCCCTTAATTTTTTTTCAAATCCGTCATTTTCGCTCCCCCCTGTTTGCGGCTTTTATTGACAAATTCTTGACAAGATCTCCAGGCGAAGTAACATTGTCGAAAAAGCAGCCGAGATCCGGTCAGAATTGAACGGATGCGGGGGACCCAGGTAACAGGGGCGCATTCCAAAAAACGGTGCAGAACCGTTTGCGGATAGAGAACTTGCAGTCTCAAGCCCGTCAGCTAACCTCGTAGGCATCTGGAAGGACTACTGACAGCGCCATCGATGCCGCTTGCCTTTGTAGGCCGGCGGCATTTTTTTTAAACTGGACACAGTGGTACGTCCAGAGATGCTCAGGATCATGGCCGTCAGGAGTCAGGTATTTTTTCCGCAGCGCTGAGGATTTTTATGGAACACGAAGAGACCGGCTCATTCTGGAGTGGGGTCGTCAGATCCATGGGACTGGTATTTGGCGATATCGGCACCAGCCCGATTTATACCCTAACGGTCGTTTTCCTGCTGACCGAACCAACGGAAAGCAATGTCTTCGGCATCCTTTCGCTGGTCTTCTGGACCATGACCATCCTGGTATCCGCCGAATACGCCTGGCTAGCCATGAGTCTCGGTCACAAAGGAGAAGGCGGCACCATCGTCTTAAAAGAGATCCTTGCCAAAAAACTTCTCCCCGCCCGCAAGATGGGATTCGTTGTCTTTCTCTCCTATATCGGTGTCTGCCTCCTGCTGGGCGACGGCGTCATAACCCCGGCCATCTCCATCCTTTCAGCGGTTGAGGGCCTGGCGTACATTCCCGGCCTGGAGACGATACACCCCTGGATACTGCTCCTTATCGCCATCGTCATCGCCATGGGGTTGTTTGCCATGCAGTCCAAAGGCACCGATAAGGTCGCCGGCGCCTTTGGTCCGATCATGGTGGTCTGGTTTTCGGTACTGACACTCTCCGGCCTGGCCTTCATTGTCACCATGCCCTCAATACTGAAGGCTATCAGTCCGTATTATGGACTGAAGTTCATGCTCCACCATGGACTGGTCGGCTTTTTCGTGCTCTCCGAGGTCATCCTCTGCGCCACCGGCGGCGAGGCCCTCTACGCCGACATGGGGCATCTGGGCCGGAAGCCCATCGTCCATGCCTGGTATTTCGCCTTCACGGCCCTGATCATCAACTATTTCGGGCAGGGAGTCTATCTCATCCAACATCCGGAGGCCAAGCATTATCTCTTCGGCATGATTCAATATCTTACTCCGCACCTCTATATTCCCTTCGTGATCCTGACGATAATGGCCACCATCATCGCCTCCCAGGCGATGATCAGCGGGGTATACTCGGTGGTCTTTCAGGGAATTACCACCCGGATCCTGCCCCTGCTGCGGGTTGATTTCACCTCAAAACGGATGAAATCACAGATTTACATCGGTTCAGTCAACTGGATAATGATGGTGATGGTCCTGCTCATCATGCTCGTCTTCCAGAAATCTGAAAACCTGGCCGCAGCCTATGGCCTGGCGGTTACCGGCACGATGACCATTACCGGCCTCATGATGATCATGATCTTCAATCGCTCCAACAGGAGATGGAAGGTGCCGGTCGTTGTGTTTATTACACTTATTGACCTGATCTTTTTCGTTTCCTGTTTACACAAGATCCCTTCCGGAGGCTACTGGTCCATTATCATCGCCATGCTCCCCCTGATCACCATCCTGATCTGGACCAGGGGACAGCGCGCCCTCTACCGGTCGTTCACGGCTCCTAAATTTGCAAGCTACATGAAAATATACGAAAAAATTTACCGGAAGGGGCATATCCCCGGCACCGGCCTCTTCTTTGTCCGGGATTGGCAGACCATTCCCCCCTACCTGGAACACTGCACCACCCAGAGCAATATCATCTATGAGCGCAATGTGTTGATCTCCATCACCACGACGGATGAACCCTTCGGCCTTGAGTGTGCGCTGACAACCGGCCTGGGAACGGGACTGGACGCCTTTGAGATCCGCTCCGGGTATATGGAGATGTTCGACATCGAAGACCTCCTGCACAAGAACGGCATCCACGAGAAGGTCATCCTCTACGGCACCGAGGATATCGCCACCTCCAACCCCATCTGGAAGGTCTTTGCCATCCTGAAGAAACTGACACCCAACTTCGTCCAGTTCCATAACCTTCCCGCCGAAAAACTTCAGGGTGTCGTCACCCGAATGGAAATATAATCATGTCTGAATGGATTCTGCTTCTTGTCGCCCTGGCTATCATCCTGCTGGGGGCCACTGTCTTTACCAACGGTCTCGAATGGTTCGGGAAAAAGATGCGGCTCTCCGACGGTGCGGTCGGCAGCATCTTCGCCGCCGTCGGCACCGCCCTGCCCGAGACCCTGGTCCCGATTATCGCCATCCTCTTCGGCTCGAAAACCTCGGGTCATCAGATCGGCGTCGGGGCCATTATCGGCGCACCCTTTATGCTGGGAACACTGGCCATGTTTATCAGCGGTATCGCGGTGATGGTCAATCGGCGCAAGCGCGATGACTATCCGGTTATGCGGGTCGACACCCAGGTCATGAGGCGGGATATGGCGTACTTCCTGATGCTCTATTCCCTGGCTATCGGCGCCACCTTTGTGGGTTCCCATCCGGTGATCAAGGTCTTCATCGCCCTGGTGCTCATCCTCCTGTACGGCAACTATGTACTGCAGACCCTGCGGGCAAAAAACAACCACGAGGTGGAGGAATCCGACCTGGACCCCTGCTATTTTGCTCCCCGTTCCCATGACCCCAGCCTGGCCATCATCGGCTGCCAGGTCATCGGCTCTCTGCTCCTGATCGTCTGGGGTTCCTATATCTTCGTGGATAAGGTCCAGATCCTCTCTCTCCGGATGGGGGTGTCCCCGTTTATTCTGGCCATGATCATCGCCCCGATCGCCACCGAACTGCCGGAGAAATTCAACAGTGTTATCTGGATAGGGAAAGGCAAGGATACCCTGGCCATCGGCAATATAACCGGAGCCATGGTCTTCCAGGGCTCGGTGATCACCGCCATCGGCATCCTGATGACCGAATGGCGGCTTGATACAGCCGCCCTGATCACCGTGGCGCTCACCTTCGCCTCGGTGGGCCTGGCCTACTGCCAGATCCGCCTGCGCAGACATCTGACGCCGGGAACGCTTCTGGCCGGAGGCTCCTTCTACTTTGTCTTTATGGTGCTGATCCTCTTGGGAATAATCTAGGCGCCCGCCCAGGATCTCCCTGCACAACGTATTGAATCGCTTCCCCGAATCGCTTTTATCTCGCCAAACAAAAAAGAGCATTCCGATTGATCTTTACCTGATTTTTACACAGGCGTTACTCTTCTTTTACAAAGATGCATTACGGTATAGGCAACGAGGATGAAATATCTTCATTCTGAGAGACCTCATGCGAGGAGGCGCGCCATGAGAAAAGACACTCTACAAGGTATACTTTCAAGCATTTTCACAACACTTTGCCTGGTGGCGCTCATCGGGATTGCCCCGGCACGAGCGGAAAATACGACAATGGAAACCACCGGCAAGCCAGAGAAGGCCCTTTTTGCCGGCGGCTGTTTCTGGTGTATGACCAAACCCTTTGAAACACAGGACGGGGTCATCTCGGTGACGGCCGGGTATGCCGGCGGCGCCACGGAGAATCCGACCTATCACGATTATGTGGCGGGCGGACATATCGAGGTGGTTCAGGTCCTTTTTGATCCCAAAAAGGTGACCTACGGGAAACTGCTGGATATCTTCTGGCATCAGATCGATCCCACAGACGCCGGCGGCCAGTTCGTTGACCGGGGGCATGCCTATATTTCGGCAATCTTTGTCTATAACGACGAGCAGAGACGTCTGGCCCAGGCCTCGAAGATGAAACTGGCGGACAGCGGCATCTTCAAGAGTCCTCTGGTCACACCTGT
>JAJYAX010000081.1 GCA_021779275.1 Deltaproteobacteria bacterium
CCAGGTCAGAAACCGGGCATAGACCTGCCAGACGGCATCGCCATAGCCGCCGGCCATCAGAAAGGCTGCGGGCATCCGGCGCTCATGCAGGAAGGTATAGACCAGCTGGTCGCGCGTAAGCATCTGGTCCAGGGTAAGCCTTAGACCTGCGGTGGAGGGAAGCTCATCTTTCTCATAGGGGTCGGCCCCGCAGACCACGATGGCCAGATCAGCGGAACCCAGGCCCTCAAGCTGCCGCAGGCCCGCTTTGAGCCGCTCGTTATACAAGGCCTCCTCGCCGCTCTCGATGGGGATATCGATATCGCTGGGGACAAAGGAGAGGTTGGGACTGCCGTCGGCCAGCACGGGCGGACCGTCCAGGGGCCAGCCCCGGGCCATATGGATGCTCAACGTACGGATGAAGTTGTCGCCTGCGGTCAGGGCGGCGGTGCCGTCTCCCTTATGGGCGTCAATATCGATGATCCAGACCGTGCCGATCACCTTTTCGGCCTGCAGCTTACGGACGGCGATGACGATGTCGTTGAGCAGGCAGAAGCCGTTGCCGTAATCCCGCTGGGCATGATGGGCGCCGCCGGAAAACGAGAAGCAGAAACCATGCTCCAGGGCCAGCCGCGCGCACTGCACCGTGGCTGCGGCCTTGAGCAGTATCCGTTCAAAGAGATCGGCCAGCGGCCGGGTGGCCGTGTCGGGCGTATAACGATGGTACCGGCCTGCGGCATCGATCAGCTCATAGGTGGCGGTGATCTCATCCACCAGCTTCGGCGAGTAGAGGCGATCCACATAGCCGGGTGAATGGACCCTGAGCAGGTCCTCCCGGTCCAGGGTCTCGACGATCCTGTCCCGATGCCAGTGCTGTTGCAGAGGGCCGAGACGAGAATCGCGTTGCAGCGCCGCAAGTGTTCTGGTGGTCCGGCTGTCCCGCATGGGGATCTGGATGCCGAATTCCGTCAGGCTGACGGGGATATGGGGATCATAGAGTATCATGGTTTTCCTCCGGGCTGATTTGAGTGATACCTGGGAAGATTCCTGCTGGATGCCTCCTCCTTTTGATTGTAATTCTTCTTCGTGAAGGATAAAGGGAGCTCCAAATTTATTTCTGACAATCAACTTTTCTGGTAGGGTGAAAAAGGAGGCGGCTTCAGGCTGTTGATGTGCTTTTTTTAACAAAGGCTTTCATGCCTTGTGTTCTTTATTTGTTGCGCACGTGATGAACCATTACTCAACAGGGAAAGAATGGTTTCTCCATCCGACACCATACTGCTGTTCGACCTGTCGCCCGCGGAGAAGGATCTTATCCAAGGATTGACCTCTTCCTTTGAAATCGAGACGGTAGACCTCTCCCTGGCCACCATCGGGAATTTTGCGCACCACTTTCCCGAGAAGAAGATCTGTCTCATCGTCTACCATATTGATGCATATCAAAAGAAGCAAAACTATATCATCCGCGTCATCCGCGCCTTTGTCGGCGATCACATCCCCTTTCTCGTCCTGGTTCCGCCGCAAAAGACCGATGAAATCGAGAAATATCTGCGGGCCGGTGCGGACGACTATATGGAGCTGCCCCTGAACGAGAACAGGTTTTCCATAGGTTTTCTGATCCTCCTGGAACTGGGCCAGGCCATATCCCAGCCCCGGAATGCAAAATTGCAGGAGCGGAAAGAAACCACAAAGAGCGGATACGGCTGGCAGCGGATTATCAATTACTTCCAGAAGGAGCTGAGCTACTTCAGCCCGAAATCGCTCATCCAGAGGGTGCGTCCGGATAGCATTTCCGAGAGGTGGCGGCAGGTGAAAAAACTCGGCCAGGGGGGATTCGGCGTGGTTTGGCTGGTCGAGGAAATTGGCACGGGCCGTCTGGCGGTGGCCAAGATACCCCACTCCTCAGAAATGAACATCGGGATCCTGCGCTCCGCAGCCATCCTGAAACGGCTCATCCATCACCCCAATATTGTCCATCTGGTGGAGGTCGTCAAGGATGCGGGCAGGCTCATCCTGATCCAGGAGTACGTCGACGGGCCGACCCTCCAGCAGCTCCTGGAGGTCGGGATCAGCGGGTTCGACAAGGAGACCTGTTTCCTGCAGCTCCTCTCAGCCGTCTCCTATGCCCATACCCACAAAATAATGCACCGGGATATCAAGCCGGAAAATATCATGATCAACAGATCAGGGCAACTGAAACTGCTCGATTTCGGTATCGCCCAGGACCTCTCCTGGCAGTCCCCGGGCGGAAGTTCGGTGGGGACCCTCAACTTCATGCCGCCGGAGCAGTTCGAGGGAAAAAGCTGCATAGCGAGCGACGTCTGGGCCCTGGGGGTTATTCTCTATATCTTTGCCGCCAACGCCGTCCCGTATCTCCTGCAGAACGACAACTATCCGATGGACATTGAACTGAACGTCGAGGCCAGGGCGCCGCGGAAAATAAACCCCAACCTTCCGGTCGAGCTGGAGGCGATCATCATGCGGTGCCTGCAGAAGGACCTGCGGAAGCGCTACAGGGACGCCACGGAACTGCAGGAGGCCCTGCGGACCGCCTGCCCCCGGTTCGGCAAGGGAGAGATCATCCCGGGCAGAGGTTAGTGTCCCAAGGCAAGCCTCAAGGCATAATCTTCCGGCAGACCGGCGGCCAGGATCTTTCCTCCGGCCCGTTCATGATCATAGGCCACACGGTGAAACTCGATGACCCTTTTTCGATCATCGTACACCAGATAGGACGCGCGAGGGTCGCCATCCCGCGGCTGCCCGACACTGCCGCAGTTGAAGATCTGGCGGTTGACCTCGGCCACGGGCACGATCATGGGATGCCGCGACGACCTGATGTAGACGCAAAAGAAATTTTTCCGGGTTATCACGACGGGTACATGGGTATGCCCGACAAAGAGGATCTTGGCCTTGGAACGGGCAAACGAGCTTGAAATGATGGACCTTTCCACAATATAATGCCAGTTTCTCGGCCTGTACGGATTGGAGTGGCAAAAGAAGACATCCCCCCATTTGACCAGGTCCTCCATCGCCATCAAATACCTCAAAGCGGACAAGGACAGCCGCTCCCGGGTCCAGTGAATAACCTGCCAGGCCTCCCGGTTCATGTTCACATGCACGCCGAGAACAGCGGCGTCATGATTGCCGAGCAGGCAGAGACAGCCGGGCAGGGATCGCAGCAGATCAATGCATTCATTGGGATTCGCCCCATAGCCGACGACATCGCCAAGACAGACATACCGGTCGGCCCTCTGCCGTGCGACATCTTCGAGAACCGATTCAAGGGCCTCCAGATTGGAGTGGATATCTGAAAAAACGGCAACTCTCATACGCCCTTCTCTTCCCCGCTCAACGGTTGCGCCGGTCTTCCGCCCGGATGCCCCTCTCTCTCACCTTCTACTTCCGGCCCCAGTGAAGAAAGGGATTTCTGCTCAAGGATGAATTGCAGTAGCGAGGATCTCCGGAGACCTCCTCTCCTATCCACGGCGGCTTGGGAAAAGGCTGATCCTCGGCCGTAAGTTCTATCTCGGCGACCAGCAGTCCGGCATTGTCGCCGAGAAACTCATCCACCTCCCAGGTATGACCTTTATAAGCCACCCGATATCTGATCTTCTCCAGTATGGGCTTTTGGCATATCTGATCGAGGAGAATGTCGGCGTCCTCCAGAGGGATGGAATATTCGAATTCAAGTCGGCTGACGCCTGTGGTTTTTCCCTTGAGTGTCAGGTATCCCTGATTATCCGCCGTTCGAACGCGCACGGTTCCACCGGGCTGACTGCTGATATATCCCTGGCGCAGCAGAAGGCCCTGGGCATTTTCTCTCCATTCTTCACCAATCAGCAAAAATTTTCGTTCAATTTCCGTTCCCATAGCTCCCCCTCTGTACCTGGCTCCCGGGTGTATCCAGGGAGGAGAAATTCAAGGTTGCATGAACGGTGAGCAGCGGGAAAAACAAGGCCATGAGAAAGACGTTCAGGACCGGGATCATGCTGATAAGCGCCGGGAGAAAGCCCAGGCGGAAGGCCCGCAGGGAGTTGTCTCTGAGCCAGGCAATCTTTTTCCCCAGCGACCACCGGCGACGGGACGCAGGGTAATCGATAAACATCAGGCAGGAATAAAAACTATAGAGCAGGAAAACGAGAACCTGGCCTATTCCCGGAATGAAGTTGACAACCAGGGCAAGACAGGTGACCCCTATGCCGAAGAGACCGATCTTGGCCCCCTCCCGGAGATCGAGGGCGAGACCATGGAGGGAAAAGCTGTCCGCGATTTCCTTGCCGGAGTGAATTTTTTCAACGGAGGTACTGAGCAGGCAGTAGCCGGGGGTGGTCAGACAATAGGCCACCAGGAAGGCAATATAAAAAGAGATAATCCTTGAAATTATCATGAAAATCCATTTAAAGAGGGTCCAGCCCTGGTATTTTATCCACCCCCAGAAGGTGCCCGCATCGGGGCTTTTCATAAAATACGAGCCGGCAAACCGGTCAACAAGGTGGGTGCTTATCTCATAGAACACCCACGTTATCCCCAGGGTAATGAAAAAAAGCAACAGGCTCAAACCCAGGAGCCGCAGGTTGGAAACCAGAAAACGGGTGGATCTTGAAAGCGGGATCCACTCAGGGGAAGTAACCGGGGCTGCCGGTGTCTGCATATCCTTGTTGGTCATAAAAATGAATTCTTAATTGTTGTGGTAGAAGAAAACGGGATGATCTGACACAGCCGCATACCAAGGCCATCGCCCTTTACAATAGGGATTATAAGCGGGAGGTAAAGGCTTGTGGATGACATTTTTGTTTTCCTCGTATAGAGTGTTTGTTCATGAATACAGTGAACAGGAAAAAAAGCCAAACGGTCTTTTCGTGCAGCTCGTGCGGCTATCAGAGCATCAAATGGCTTGGCCGCTGCCCTGAATGCCAGGAATGGGAAAGCTTTGTCCAGGAAACGACAGGCCCATCAAAATCCGGCAAGCTCGACCCCATAAGCCCGGTTCCGCTGTATCTGGCGCCTGATGGTGAAGAAGAGCGTGTCGCCACATCCATCGGGGAATTGGATCGGGTCCTGGGAGGGGGGATTGTCCCCGGCTCTCTGGTCCTGATCGGCGGTGACCCCGGAATCGGAAAATCGACCCTCATCCTGCAGACCCTGGCTGCCATCGCCCAAAAAGGTCAGCAGGTTCTCTATGTCTCCGGAGAGGAATCGGCCCGTCAGATCAAGATGCGGGCGACCCGGCTGCAGGCCCTGCATCCCCAGGAATTTATAGCAACAGTCAGTGATGTCGATCAGATAATCGCCATGACGGTGGAAATGCGGCCGGGGCTGCTGGCGGTGGATTCGATCCAGACCCTGACCTGTGACGATATACCTTCGGCGCCCGGTTCCGTGACCCAGGTGCGTGAGTCGGCCTTTCGTCTTCTGAAGATGGCCAAGAAAGAGAATATCCCGGTGATGCTGGTCGGCCACGTCACCAAGGACGGGGCGCTGGCCGGGCCGAAAACGCTTGAGCATATGGTGGATACCGTTCTCTATTTCGAAGGCGACCGCAGTCATGCCTACCGTATTCTCCGGACAGTGAAAAACCGGTTCGGCTCCACCAACGAGATTGGTGTCTTCGAGATGAAGGAAGAGGGATTGATGGAGGTGACGAATCCCTCCGAGATCTTCCTGGCCGAAAGACCCCTGGATGTGCCCGGCTCCGTGGTCCTGCCGAGTGTTGAGGGAACACGACCCATCCTGGTTGAAATCCAGGCCCTGGTCAGCCCGACCAATCTGGGGACGGCCCGCCGGACGGCCATAGGGGCCGACACCCAGCGGCTGGCCTTGTTGTGCGCCGTTTTGGAGAAGAAGGCTGGCCTGGATCTCTACGGGCATGATATCTTCTTAAATATCGCCGGCGGGATCCGTATCGATGAGCCTGCGCTGGATTTAGGCGTCGTCTGCGCGCTGGCTTCAAGCCTTCTGGACCGGCCGATTGCATCGACGACCGTGGTCTGCGGCGAGGTTGGCCTGGCAGGCGAGGTCAGGGCCATCGGTCAGATGGATATGCGTGTCCGGGAGGCCGAGCGTCTCGGTTTCACCCGCTTTATCATGCCGAAAGGCAACCGGGACAGGGGTGGATGGAAATCTTCTATAGAGCAACTGGGTGTCGCAACAATCCAGGAGGTCTTCGGAAGCCTGTTTGGCGGGAAGGGCCTGAAATGAGGCATGCAAACTCGACGAGAAGGGGAGTGGAACATGGACTTTAAAAAACAAATTCCAAAAATTTGAAATATTGCGGAAAAGAATACCTTGAAATAAACGCTGTATTAAAAAACCAAGAGAGGAGTGGAAAAATGAGTGGACACGGAGATGATCATGGCCATCAACACGAAGAAGACCATTCGGTATGTGTGAAGGTCGGGGTATTTTTTATTGCGGTCATCGCGATGATATTTTTTCTGGGAATGTTGAAGTAGAAGGGCTCAAGAATGAATCGATAGCCGATGGCCCGCCACAGGACAATCTGTCTTTCGGGTCTGGCGAATCACGTCTTTTACGTTTTGCAGGGAGATGTCCATGGTCGAAATCATGCATAGCAACATACTGGAACTCTATGAATTGCGCGAGGAAGCCCTTGTCGGCGGCGGGAAAAAGCGCATCGAGATCCAGCATAAGGGCGGAAAGCTTACAGCCAGAGAACGGATAGATCTGTTGCTGGATGAAGGATCCTTTGAAGAAATAGATATTCTCAAGGTGGGCCGCAGTGAGACAGCCGACGGCGACACCCACCCGGGCGACGGGGTCATCACCGGCCATGGGACCATCAACGGCCGGGAGGTCTTTGTCTTCAGCCAGGATTTCACGGTCACCGGAGGCTCGCTGGGAGAGGGCCATTCCCAGAAAATCTGCAAGATCATGGATCTGGCGGCCCAGGTCGGCTCTCCTGTCATCGGCCTCAACGATTCCGGGGGCGCCCGTATCCAGGAGGGTGTCGACGCCCTGGCGGCCTACGGAGAGATCTTTCACCGGAATGTCAACGCCAGCGG
>JAJYAX010000082.1 GCA_021779275.1 Deltaproteobacteria bacterium
CGGGCGTGAACCCCATGTCCACCCCTCCAACAATGTTAGCCCTGCCGCTCTCGGCGCTCTTGAGGCAACGGACCGGGAGCCGCTGGATATTGAAGGGGTAAAGAGCGGGATCGCCCTTGATCCCTCTTGGGCCGATTCCTGTCTTACCTGCGGAACCTGCGCCGGCGCCTGCCCCATCTCCGGCGTCGACGGGCTTGACCCGCGCAAGATCGTGCGCATGGCGGCCCTCGGCCTGGATGATGAACTGGTGGACTCAAGCTGGCCCTGGAAATGCACCATGTGCGGCAAGTGCGAAGAGGCCTGCCCCGCCGGCATCCAGATTATCGCGCTGATGCGGAAAATCCGCGGTCTTCGGAGGCGCTCGGAGGTTCCCGGCCCCATCCATAAGGGGGTTGCCATGTGTCTTGAGCGCGGCAATAATCTGGGTATTCCCAAGAATGACTTTGTCTTTCTCTGTGAGGAGCTTGGCGAGGAGCTGGCGGCTGATTCCTGTCCGGGTTTTAAGACCCCCATGGATGTCCATGGAGCGCGGGTCCTGGTCACGGTAAACTCCAAGGAGCCCTTCGGGGAGCCGGACGATATGAAATGGTGGTGGAAAATCTTCTATGCCGCCAAGGAATCCTGGACCATTTCCTCGGAGAACTGGGAGGGTGTCAACTGGGGCCTTTTTTCCGGCGACGACGAATCCATGCGCACCATTGTCGGCAGGATAGTCGACAACATGCGGAGGCTGAACTGCAAGGTTCTCCTCCTCCCCGAGTGAGGACATGCCTATTTCGCAACCCGGTCCGGGTTGAACAAGTGGTACCCCGAAGCACTCAAGGAATTCAAGATTGTCTCCGTCTTTGACCTTCTCCTGGAATACATCCGGGAAGGCAGGATTCAGCTGGACAAGTCGGTGCACTCCATGGCCGTCACCTATCATGATCCGTGCAATTACGGAAGAAAATCGCTCAAGGCCTTCGGCAAGGCCTATTTCGAGGAAGGACGGGAAATTACCCGGGCCTGCTGTGATGATTTTCACGAAATGAACCCCAATCGCAACAGCGCCTACTGTTGCGGCGCCGGCGGCGGAGCCTGGGCCATGCCCTATTCTGAAGAAAGGGTCTTCTACGGGCGGATCAAGGCCAGGCAGATAAATGAATCCAAGGCGAAACTGGTTGTCGCCCCCTGTCATAACTGCCGCGATCAGCTCATGAAATCCCTGAACAAGGAATATGACCTGAACGTTGAAGTAAAATACATCTGGGAGCTTGTTGCCGATTCGCTGATTCTGCAGGACAAACAATAGATAACGAATCAGGTAAAACGCAGTGTATCGAAACAAGGCGTGATCCCGAAAGAAAAATATTCCCTGCTGCAGAGCCAGGATATTGACATAAAAAGAGAGAGGAGACACCAATCATGCTGGACACAAAAAAAGTTGGGTCGGTAATGATCGTGGGAGGCGGGGTCACGGGGATGCAGGCGGCCCTTGATCTCGCTGATTCAGGGTATTATGTGTATCTGGTCGAAAAGACCGGGGCTATCGGCGGGGCCATGGCGCAACTGGATAAGACCTTCCCCACCAACGACTGCTCGATGTGAATCATCGCGCCAAAGTTGGTTGAGTGCGGTCGGCACTTAAATATCAAGTTGATGACGCTCAGCGAGGTTACCAAGATCGATGGCATCGCGGGCGACTTTCTGGTTACGGTTAAAGAATCACCACGTTATGTGGATATGGACAAGTGTATCGCCTGCGGCGCCTGCAGCGAGAAGTGTCCCAAAAAGGTGGCCGGCGAATACGATGCCGCCACCGGCAAACGCAAGGCAATCTACGTCAAATACGCCCAGGCGGTGCCCCTCAAGTATCAGATCGACCCCAATTCCTGTATTCGTCTGCAGAAGCCCGGTGCCTGCGGTTTCTGCGAAAAGGTCTGTGATGCCGGGGCGATAAATTTTAATGATACGGAAAAGATACACCGGATCAATGTCGGGGCCGTGGTGCTCGCTCCGGGTTTTGAGGCCTTTGATCCGACGGATGCCGGGGTCTGGGGTTATGGCGTGCACAAGAATGTCATAACCTCCCTGCAACTGGAGCGCTACCTCTCCGCCTCGGGGCCAACCGAGGGACACCTGATCCGTCCTTCCGACGGCAAACCGGTCAACAAGATAGCCTTCCTGCAGTGTGTCGGCTCCAGGGACGAGAATCTCTGCGGCAACGGCTACTGTTCCTCGGTCTGCTGTATGTATGCGATCAAGGAGGCGGTCATTGCCAAGGATCATGTCCCTGACCTGGAGGCGACCATTTTCTACATGGATATGCGCACCCATGGCAAGGAGTTCGATCTCTATCTTGAGCGCGCCAAGCAGGACGCCGGGGTGCAGTTTGTTAGATGCCGCATAGGCGGGGTTGAGACCGACGGCGACAGCGATGACCTGCGTCTCCGGTATGTCAATGAGCAGGGCCGCCAGGTGGAAAACTTTTTTGATCTGGTGGTGCTCTCCGTCGGTCTGCAGACCCCCAAACACGTCCTGGAACTGGCCCGGGTAGCCGACATCAAACTGACCGGCGATAATTTTGCCGCCACCCCCGACTTTGCCCCGGTGCAGACCTCGCGACAGGGTATCTTCACCTGCGGCGCCTTTGCCGGACCCAAGGATATCCCCCAATCGGTGGTTGAGGGTTCAGCGGCGGCGGCGGCAGTATCGGATCTGCTGGCCCCGGCCCGGCATGAGTTGACCAGCGTGGCCAGTTTTCCCGAGGAAAAGGACATCGCGGGCGAAGAGCCGCGCATCGGCGTCTTTATCTGCCACTGCGGCTCGAACATAGCCGGAGTCATCGACGTCAAGGCCGTGGAGGAATATGCCGCCACCCTCCCCCATGTGGCCTATGTGGAGCGCAATCTCTTTTCCTGTTCCCAGGACACCCAGGAGATGATCAGCAAACGCATCCGGGAGCACAATCTGAACCGGATTGTCGTTGCCGCCTGTACCCCCCGAACCCATGAACCGCTGTTCCGGGAGACCCTGAAGGCCGCCGGTCTCAATGAGTATCTGGTGGAGATGGCCAACATCAGGAACCACAATTCCTGGGTGCATGGCAAGACCCCGAAGAGGGCCACAACCAAGGCCAAGGACCTTGTCCGTATGGCCGCAGCCAAGGTCGCCCTGGCTGATTCCCTGAGGCCCATCTCGGTTCCCATCGTCCAGAAAGCACTGGTGATTGGCGGCGGGGTCTCGGGCCTGACCGCCGCCCTCAACCTGGCCAGACAGGGGTTTGATGTGCATCTGGTGGAAAAGACCGATACCCTGGGCGGAAATGCGCTGCACCTGAAACAGACCTGGTCCGGGGAGCATATACCGACCCAGGTGGCCGGTCTGATTGACGATGTCCTCGCCAATGACCGGATAATCATCCACAGGGAATATACGGTCAGCCATGTGGATGGATTTGTCGGCAACTTCCGCACGACTATTATCGACAGGGAAGGGACAAAAAAAGTCATTGAACATGGCGCGGGCGTGGTGGCCATCGGCGGGGAGGCCTCTGTCCCGACAGAATATAAATATGACGCCATCACCAGGGTGGTCACTGCAATGCAGTTCGACAAGCTGTTTGAACTGAAGGAAAAACATGTTCAGCAGGCCAGACGCTTTGTCTTTATCCAATGCGTGGGGTCACGGGAAGGCGAGCATATGTACTGCTCCAAGGTCTGCTGCACCCATTCCGTCCAGTCGGCCCTGGCCCTGATAAATGAGGACCCGGCGCGCAAGGTCTATATCCTCTACCGTGACATGCGGACCTACGGCCAGCGGGAGGCCCTCTTCGCCAAGGCACGGAAACAGGGCGTTATCTTTATCAACTACGAGCTGCACGGCAAGCCCAGGGTTGTGGAGAATGGCCCGGACATTGATGTTGAGGTCTGGGATCATGTTCTGCACCGGCCGCTCAGGATCAAGGCGGACATGGTCGTCCTGGCCACGGCCATCCGGCCCCGGGAGGATGCCGCCGACCTCGGCAAGCTCTACAAGGTGCCGGTGGATGGGCACGGCTTCTTTCAGGAAGCCCATGCCAAACTGCGCCCCGTTGATTTCTCCACCGACGGCATGTTTGTCGCCGGTCTGGCCCATTATCCGAAACCCGTTGAGGAGTCGGTCGCCCAGGCTCTGGCAGCCTCGGCAAGGGCTGCGACCCTGCTCTCCAAGACCAGGGTCTCGCTGGATGCGGTGAAGGCGGCGGTCGACGAGGACGCCTGTGACGGCTGCGCCCTTTGTATTGATGTCTGTCCGTATAATGCCATCAGTCTGGTGGAGAAAAAGGCGGCGGACGGTGGTGTCGTGGGTAAGCTGATCAGTGTCAACAAGGCGCAATGCAAGGGCTGCGGCCTCTGCCAGGGGACCTGTCCGAAAAGAGGGGTCATCGTCTCCGGCTTTACCATGCAGCAGATCAGCGCCCAGATCAGCGCGGCCCTGGCGGTTTGATTGTGGTATAATCATGAGTGATAAAAATATAAGGAGTAGATCACATGAGTTTGAGCTTTGAGCCTAAAATTATTGCCTTCTGCTGCAACTGGTGCTCATACGCCGCAGCCGACCTCGCGGGTACCGCCAGGTTGCAATACCCGCCGAATGTGCGCATTATCAGGGTGATGTGCTCGGGGATGGTCCATCCGGAATTCATCATGGATGCGCTGTCCCAGGGCGCGGACGGTGTCATGGTGCTTGGCTGACACCTGGGCGAATGTCATTACCTGGATGGTAATTATAAAGCAATGAACCGCTCCAATATGATAATTGAACTCTTGGGGGATTTTGGGTATGAGCCGGAACGATTCAGCCTGAACTGGGTATCCTCGGCGGAACCGGACAAATTTGTCGCAGCGGTCACCGAGATGACTGCCCGGATCAAGAAACTGGGTCCGGTAAACAGTCAGGATGCCCCTGTGGCATAAAGGAGGAAAAGATGGGTGTAACTACTGCGTTGGAATGGCTGGGATCATGTTCGGGATGCGAGATTGCCATCCTGAATATCGGCGAGGCCCTTGTTCCAATAATAACGGAGGCCCTGGAAATCGTCCACGCCCCGGTGTTGATGGACCATAAATACTTCGGTCAATGCGGAGAGGGGGTGACGCTGACGATCCCCGAGGCCGTGGTCGGCATCGTGACCGGCGGGGTAAGCAACCATGAGCATCTGGAAGTGCTTGAGGAGATGCGCAAGAAATGCACGGTCCTGGTCGCACTCGGCACCTGCGCCACCCACGGCGGGATCCCGGCCCTGATGAACGGCCAGGATCGCCAGAAGAGCTGGGAGGGCATCTATTCGACCTTCACCACCGACCCGGGGGCGAAGATTCCCACCGTCGAGGTGCCTGCGCCGCTGGACCGGGTCTATGCCTGCGATGAAAAGGTCAAGATCGATCTGCAACTGCCCGGCTGTCCGCCAAATCCGGACCTGATTGCCGAGGTGATCGTCTCCCTGATCGAAGGCCGCCCTCCGGTCCTGCCGGGCAAGAGCGTCTGCGATACCTGCCCGACCAGACGGGAAGGCAAGGGGGATGTGGCCAAGGTCAAACGGTTTATCACCAATGCCCAATTCGACCCGGGCGCTCCCATCGACGAGATGCGCTGCCTGCTTGAGCAGGGCTATCTGTGCATGGGACCAGTCACCGCAGCCGGTTGCGCCAAGCGCGGGGCGCCAAGCTGTATCAGCGCCCGCGTCCCCTGCCGGGGATGTTTCGGGCCGGTCCGCAAGGACGGCAACCAGTTGCTCGATATGATGAACGCCCTCGCAAGTAACGGCATTGACTATACATCAGTTGTTGATCGCCGCTCACTCTTGCGATTTTCAGGGGCGCATGGAAAACTTCGACCGGTGAAAAAACCGGCCGTCAAGGAGGATTAAAATGGGAAAGGTCTTAAATATTGCACCGGTTTCCCGTATTGAGGGGCACGCCAAGATCGCCATCCACCTGGATGACGACGGCAATGTACAGGATACCTTTCTGCACATCCAGTCCCTGCGCGGGTTTGAAAAATTCATAGAGGGCCGACCGGCCGAGGAGGTGCCCCGGATCGTCAACCGGATCTGCGGCATCTGCCCCTGGATGCACCACCTGGCATCCAACAAGGCGGTGGATGGCGCCTTCGGCGTGACACCGACGGAAACTGGATCCAAGCTCAGGGAGATGTGCCAGGTCATGGCCCATATCAACGACAAGATCCTGCACTTCTTCTTCCTGGCCGCCCCTGATTTCGTCCTCGGACCCGACGCCGACTATTCGGTGCGCAATGTCATAGGCGTAGTCAAGGCAGCCCCGGAACTGGCCGTTCAGGTGGTCAAGATGCGGCAATTGGGCCAGATGATGCTGGATAAATTTGCCGGCAAGGCCATTCATCCCATTGCCGGAGTGGTGGGCGGGTTTGCCAAGCCCATGGTGGAGGAGGAACGCCAGGAATTGCTTGCCGGGACCCGGACCTTGCTGGATTTTGCCTGCTATGCCCTCGATTATGCCATCAACAATGTCTTTTCCAAATACATCGACGTCATCAGCGATCTCGGGTGTATCACCACCGGTTTTCTCGGCACCGTTGATCGTGCCGACGGTTCGCTCCGGCTCTATGACGGCAAACAGCGGCTGATGAAGCCGGACGGCAGCTTTATCGATTTCGAGGGGACGGACTACGCCAGCTATCTTGGTGAACATGTCGAGTCCTGGGGCTATTCAAAGATGCCCTACGCCAAGTCCTGGAATGAAGGTTTCGATATGACCCTGGCCGCCCCGAAGGGTATATACCGCGCCAACACCCTGGCGCGGATCAATGTCTGCGACAGGATCTCGACCCCCAAGGCCCAGGCGGCCCTTGAGGCCTTCCGGGCATCCTTCGGCCGTCCGGCCCAGCAGACCCTGCTCTATCATTACGCCCGTCTCATTGAGCTGGTATACGCCTGCGAGCGGACCATCGAACTCCTCAAATGGGAAGGCATCACCAACCCGAATGTCCGCGCCAA
>JAJYAX010000083.1 GCA_021779275.1 Deltaproteobacteria bacterium
GTTCCGTTGCATGCTTCCGGACATGGTACACAATCCATGATGTCTCGCTCTCAGTAAGGATGTCCTTCACCCGTTCGATTTTGAACAGATGATGAGGTTTCCGCTCATCTGTTTTCACAGAAGAACGATTATACGATAAAAACTCAAATAAGTCATGTCAATATTTAGAAAATATTCTCTCAGAGAGACCGGGAAGAAAACCGCGGCGAAACAAATCCGCCGACGTTCTTACCCTACCTTCTCCGCGGGTCGAAGGTCTCCCGTAAGGCCTCGCCAATAAAAATCAGCAGGACCAGGGTTCCAACCAAAACAATGAAGGTAGACAGGGAAAGCCACCAGGCATCAATATTTGCCTTCCCCTGGGCAAGCAATTCGCCCAGACTCGGCGTGGAAGGCGGTACGCCCAGTCCGAGAAAATCGAGACTAGTAAGCGCCAGAATAGCCGCAGACATCCGGAAAGGAAGAAAGGTAATCACCGGGGCCATACCGTTGGGCAGGAGGTGGCGGTACATAATTGTGAGATTTCCAACGCCCAACGCTCTCGCGGCCTTCACATATTCCATGTTCCGCCCCTTAAGAAACTCGGCCCTGACATAATCGGACAATCCCATCCAGCTGAACAGGGATAAAAGCATCAGGAGGAGGAGAAGGCTTGGCTTGAATATCGAGGCAAAAATAATGAGCAGATACAGTTCAGGCATCGAACTCCAGATCTCGATAAACCTCTGGGATAGGAGATCCACCCTTCCGCCGAAGAAGCCCTGCAAGGCTCCGGCGATAATGCCCAGGAGTGTCCCGACCAGGGTCAGGACAAAACCAAAGAGGACGCTCAGCCTGAAACCATATAACAAGCGAGCCAGGACATCGCGGCCGCGATCATCCGTCCCCAGCAGATTCACCCTGGAGGGAGGAGACGGCAAAGGGCCGTCAACCCTCAGATTGATGGAATTGTATCCATGTCGATTGATGGGAAAAAAGGCATGGTTGCCGGCCTTCCTCATCTGCTCCAGGAAAAACGGGTCCTGGTAATCGGTCTCCGTTTCAAACACACCTCCGAAGACCGTCTCGGGATAAGACTTCAGGAAAGGGAAATAGTATCCTCCATTGTAGACGACAAGGAAGGGTACATCATTGCTGATCAACTCGGAACAGAGGCTGAGGCAGAAAAAAAAGCAGAATATCAACAGACTATAATATCCTCGCCTATTGTGTCTAAACCGTCTCCAACGCCTTCCGCCGGGGCCCGGACGGAGTATTTTATCTATCTTTTTCATGCCTGCCCTTACAATGGGTGCGCTCGTGGAAAAGCCCTGTGCCTGCCGGTTATTCGACCCGGTCAAAGCTGATCCGAGGGTCCACAACCACATAGCTGAGATCCGAGAGAAGGCGTGAGATGAGCCCGATCACCGTGAAAAAATAGAGCGTACCCAAAACGACCGGATAATCACGATTCATGACCGACTCATAGGCAAGCATACCCATCCCGTTCAGAGAAAAGATCGTCTCAATAAGCAGGCTGCCGGTGAAAAAAGAGGCGATAAAATACCCGGGAAAGCCAGTGATGATAGGAATAATCGCATTTCTAAATACATGTCTATACAGGACCTGTTTTTCCGTCAACCCCTTGGCGCGGGCCGTCAGAACGTATTGTTTATTGATTTCTTCCAGAAACGAATTCTTGGTCAGCATGGTCATCACCGCCAGACTCCCGACCGCGCTTGCCGTAATCGGCAGGACCATATGCCAGAGATAATCAAGCACCTTCATCGTAAGGCTGAGGTCGCCCCAGTTATCCGAAACCAGACCGCGAAGGGGAAAGACATTCCAGAAGCTGCCTCCACCGAAGAGAACGATCAGGATGATCCCCAGCACAAATCCCGGTATCGCATAGCCAATAAGAATAATGGTGCTGGTGAAGATATCGAAACGCGAACCGTCTTGGACGGCCTTTCTGATACCCAGCGGAATACATACCCCATAGACGATTATAAAACTCCAAAGCCCCAGCGACATGGAGACAGGGAGCCGGGAGATGACGAGATGCACGACGCTCTGATGATAATAATACGATTCACCGAAATCAAACAGCAGATAATTTTTCATCATGACGAGGAATCGTTCAACAGGAGGCCGGTCGAAGCCATACAGTTCCTGGAGTTTTTCCAGGCGTTCATTATCAAGCCCCGAGCTGCCGCGATACATGGACGAAACACTGGCGCCAACCTCACCTCCTCCTCTCCCGTGCCCTTCAATCTCGGCGATCAGTTTATCAACCGGCCCGCCGGGAACAAACTGGGTGATGACAAAGGTGATCAGCATGACCCCGAACAGGGTCGGGATCATCAGAAGCATGCGTTTTACAATATAAAAAATCATTGGTTTCCGATGTATTATTGCCAGATCGTTTCAGCCTCCGGGGCAAGTGATCCTCTCAACTCTCTTCTTATGTCGTTGCCATCGGAAATTGTCAACCCCTAATCGTCACGTTCCTCTCGACCGCGAAAAAGAAAAGATTCCTCCCCACCACCTTCCCTCCATGCCATGACAAAATGGAGACAAAAAAATCATTCTTCCATCAGAATGCAACAATAATACTTGTTTTTTTTCCCACTTTATGTCTTTGTGCGTTGCATAACAGCTGTCTACCAGTTGCAGATGAAAGAACTTTCAACCTTTCCATCAGCGGATATTAACAGATAGAGACGAAGGCATCATGATCGCAACCCAAACTGCATTACAAGAGCTTATTGAACGTGCCAGAGGAACGGACGCGGTGGCACTGGACACTGAGTTCGTCTGGGAGCGCACCTATTATCCCCGTCTGGGTTTAATCCAGCTGGCCCTTTCAGACGAAGAGTGTTTTTTGATCGACCCGCTTGCCCTGCCGGACCTGTCAGCGCTTGGCGAACTACTGGCGGACCCGAGCGTGGTCAAGATATTCCATGACGCCCCGCAGGATCTGGCTATCCTCAGCCGGACGACCGGGTCAATCCCGAAAAACATCTTCGACACCCGCCTGGCCGCAGGTTTTACCGGTCTCTCGGCAACATTATCACTGAGCAATCTTATAAAGATATTGCTTGATATTGATCTCAAGAAGACAGAAACACGGACCAATTGGCTCAAGCGTCCGCTTGCCGCGGAACAGATCGATTACGCCCTGGACGACGTCCGCTATCTTCGAGCGGTGAGAATTCTTCTTTTGAGCAGCATCATCGGTCCTGAGATCAAATCGTGGCTTCAGGAAGAATTGGAACTCCTGGATGCTCCGGCCGCCTATATGGGTCATATGGACGATGAACGGTACCTGAAAATCAAAGACGCCAGCAGCCTGCCCCCACAGGGACTCGCTGTCCTGCGGGAACTTGCCCTCTGGCGGGAAGAAGAAGCACGAACACTGAATCGCCCCCGTGGACATATCGTTCCGGACAACGTCCTCCTCAACATCGCCAGAAAGCGACTGCGGAACACGGACGAGCTGCGCACGGAGACTGGTCTTTCCCCACGGGCGACGGAGCGTTACGGCGACAAGATTGCCGCCGCCGTCCAGAAGGGCATGGACTCGCAAAAATCCGTACCACTGCCGATAAACAGAAGCATCAAGCTTACCAAAAAAGACAAGGAAGCCCTGGCCAGACTGAATCAGCTTGTCCTGCTCAAAAGTGAGGTGCAGGGTATCGATCCGGCCATTGTCGGTAACGGTTCTGAATTCAAGCTGCTTGTCAAAATCCTGAATAAATCATGTGAATCCAAGATGCTTCGCCAGATGGAAGGATGGCGAAAGACCTTCCTCAAAGACTTTTTCAGACAGACGTCACTACGATAAATCAAAAACCCTTATGGAAACAGGAGAGAAATTCTACTCGATTTTTGCGATAGTTTTTATCATCGCCCTGATTTCTGTCCTGATCGTCTTCCCGGAATGCAGGCAGCTGATGGTCCTGCTGCCCATTACTCTGGTCGGCTTGCTTGTTAACGTCATTTTTATGTTTATTGTCTTGCGGGATATATTCTTGCGGTCATTTACATCCTTCGGTCAAAAGGTACTCTGGGTTATTTTGATCCTGGTCTTCTGGCCAGCGGTCCTTATCTACCTCCCCCTGTTCGGATTCAAGGCCAGAACCAAGCCTCCGAGATGATGGTACACCTCTAAATGCGCCTTTGAGACAATCTCTTCCACGGCATCATAATCGTTGTTCTTTGTCATAATCACCAAAAAGACACCCCTTGTTGTTAACTAAGATCCATTCGCTGACGTCTCTGTCTTCGGATAATATTTTTTTTCTGGCGGCAGCTCTTTTTCCATCGTTGAGGGATACATATTCGTCAGTGAAATGATCCTGACGACCTTCTGGGCATGCCCGATAATTGGTCATTGAATCCGGCAGCGGTTCGTTAAATTCAAAGACCTGCTCCCAGAACCCGGCATCATGTCGATGCGTATCACAGTATATGCAGAATGACAGAATACTTTCCAGGCCTTCTTCCCGTGACTTGACTTCACCCATGACGATTCCTCCAATCCATCTATTTGATAAATTACGAATGGTTATCTCAGATCAGAGGATACAATCAACATCCTACATTTTTCCTACATTTGCCAACGGTCCGAAAGAAAGGACATCCCTCCATCCCTTATTTTCAGGAAACGAGGTTCTCTTTTAATGGTATTTTTTGCAGGTAAGAGGAGGAGAAACAAAGAGATGTCTTAAGGACAATCGTAACATGCAGAATGATTGAGAAGGTAACGGATAGATAGTGAGAAAAAGCCTACTCCTGTTCCTTCCAGACCTCGGCGCCAAGTCTGGTGAGTTTATCCACCATCTGTTCATAGCCGCGTTCAAGATGATAGATTCTGGATATCTCTGTCCTGCCGGAAGCAGCGAGACCGGCGATGACGAGAGAAGAACTGGCCCGCAGATCAGTGGCCATCACCGGCGCACCGCAGAGACCATCGGCGCCCTTACCGTTAATCACCGCAGTATGACCATTGGTTCGAATATCAGCACCCATCCGTTGCAACTCGCCCACATGCATGAAACGATTTTCAAAGATGGTCTCATTGATCACGCAGACACCGGAACTGAGGGTCATCAGGGCCATGAACTGCGCCTGCAGATCTGTGGGATAGCCAGGGTACGGCATGGTTTTGATATCGACACTCCGGAGTTTTCCATTCCCCTTGCGACGGTCCGCAGAGACGAATATTGTGTCTGCATTTTCTTTGATCTCCATGCCGGTGGCCCGCAGCTTTTCCAGAAGCGATGGCAGATGGGCCGGGTTGCAGCCTTTAATGGTTGCCTCCCCGCCGGTGGCGCCGACGGCAATGAGGTAGGTGCCCGCCTCAATCCGGTCCGGAATGATTGTACAATCGGCAGGGGAGAGTCGCTCCACCCCGCAGATCTCCAGCCTATCGGTTTCACGCCCCTGGATCTCCGCGCCCATCCCTGTCAGCATATCGATAAGGTTGCCGATCTCGGGTTCACGCGCCGCATTTTTAATGACCGTTGTTCCTTTGGCAAGCACCGCGGCCATAAGAAGATTTTCGGTACCGGTCACGGATGGAATATCGAAATAAATCGTACTTCCCTGCATCCGTCCTTCAATCTCCGCATCCACATACCCGTTTTCCAGCCGGCAGGTCACACCCAGCTTTTCAAACCCGGTAATATGAAAATTAATCGGACGCGCTCCAATCGCACATCCTCCCGGGAGGGAAACCTTTGCCCGGCCGAGACGGGCAAGAAGAGGTCCCAGAACCAGCACAGAGGCGCGCATGGTCTTCACCAGATCATAGGAAGCCTCGGAGAAGGTGAGATGGGTGCTGTCTATCATCAAGGTGGTATCCTGCCGCCGCCAGGTAATGCCGAGACTTTCCAGGAGTTTCAGAATAGTCCTGGTATCCCGCAGGTCAGGGACATTATGGAGGATATGTGTACCGGGCGCCAGCAGGGTTGCGGCAATCAGAGGAAGTGCCGCATTTTTCGCACCACTTATCCGGACTTCGCCCACTAAGGGCTTACCACCTTGAATGACCAATTTTTCCATCTACTTCCTCATTTTTTCGAATCTTGCAGAGAGAACCCGATCCCTTCCCGCATAATCAGAGAGGATCTCCACCGGGTCGAAGACGTCCCCATTCTCATCGCAACCGGAAAAGATCTCCCGGATCATTTTTCCCTGTCCTGCCCCGATCTCCATAAAAATGTACCCTCTATGACAGAGGACCCGAGGAAGATCATGTCTGATCTTCCTGATGATCTCCATCCCGTCTTCCCCGCCGTCAAGGGCAAGGTGAGGTTCATACCGGGCGACCTCCGGTTCAAGATCCTCCCGCATCTCGGCCCTGCTGACATAGGGGGGATTAGCAACGACCATCGAAAACCGATTCGCCCTGGACATCGGGGAGAGGAGGTCCGCCTGCACAAAATCCACCAGTGCCTCCACTCCATGCCGCCTGGCATTTTCCCGGGCAACCAGTAGCGCTTGCCCGGAAAGATCGGTTGCCAGCACTCTTTTTTGCAGTTCGAGCGCCAGAATTATGCCGATCACGCCACTCCCGCAGCACAGATCAAGCAAAAATCCATCGGGGAGACCATGCACCTTGATTGTTTTCAGTACCGTCTCCAGCAAGAACTCGGTCTCCGGTCGTGGTATCAGCACATCCCCGGTCACCCGGAACGGCAACGACCAGAACTCCCGCTCACCCAGAATATAGGCCACCGGCTCCCGCCGCTTCCTGCGGGCAAGGAACTTCAGAAACTGTTGCTCACAGACTGCCGGCACCTGTTCTTCCATGGCCAGGTACACCTGTGTCCGGCTCATCAAAAGACAATGCCCCAGCAACAAGTTGATATCCATGGCGGCATCGGGTA
>JAJYAX010000084.1 GCA_021779275.1 Deltaproteobacteria bacterium
TCCGGCATCGTCAAGATTTCCCGATTTTTGGGAAAATGCTCCGCATTCGATCCAGGGGTCCACCGCATCCGGCAAAACAGCGGCCATTTCTTCTCGTGTAAAGGAAAATGTCTGCAAGAGCGGTATAATCGTCGTCAGTTTGGTATCCTGCTTCAAGGCATTTCGCAGGACCTCAATGGCCTTGGCCCGCTGGTCCGTCCGCAACAGCCAGTCGGCATGCGTCAACAGCGAGTTATCCTTTCTCAGTGTCCATTTGGCCCCCCTTTCCATCAGCACTTCGGCATATTGCCGGCGATCAGCGGGCAGGGTCAGGGCTATTTGCTGCAGGAAGGCCCCCTGCGTAGGATCTTTTTTTCCCGCCTGTACGTAATAGGCAAGAGCACTGTCGGTATTGTTCATGTATCCTTCGACTTCTCCCAGCAAAGATGGATACATGCCGCTCAAAGAATCAAGCCGGGCCGCTTCCTTCAGGGCCAGGAACACCTGCTGCAGGTATTTATCAGCCAGCTGACGGCTGAGGTAGACGGTACGCACCTCATCATACTTCCGGAGGGCAAGCATCGACCTTCCCGGCACAGCCAACACGGCAATCAGAAGGACAGCTCCGGCGAAAAGGAAGGGGTATTTCGACGCCCCCGGCAGGGCTGGCAGCAAGGTTGATTCCGCCTGATACTGTAACCTGGTATTACCCGCTGAAACCAACAGCCCGCAGAGAAAGAAAAAATACAGTCCGTCGGCGCCGTTATGCATATTAAAATCACTGACACTATGGATCAGCATGGCGATAATCCCGGTCAGGGCGCCGATGCTGATTAATATCGAATACCGGTCCCGCCTTCTGCCTATCATCTTCCAGCCCTCGCGGATGACCGCGATCACAAACCAGAAGACGAGGGCAAAACCGACTATGCCGCCATCGGTAAGCAATTCGAGATAGTCGTTATGCGCATGATCATACATGCAATTGTCGAGAATGGTTTTATAACCGGGAAAAATATTGAGGAATGTACCAAAACCGCTTCCCGTAAGCCAGAAGTCCTTCACTATGGGAAAGGAGTCGCGCCAGATAGCAAACCGGTCAATATTCAGTGCGCCCGTACGTGTAAAGAGCTGATCAAACCTGCCGATAATCGGACCCCAGCCGAACCAGGCGACTGCCAGAATCAGAGATGCCGCCATGCTGAAATAAAAAAGGCTCGAATATCTGGCTCGCCGCCAGCCCATTACCAGGAGAAAAAAAAGAAAAGAGAGCGATACCGAGATAATCCCTCCTCGACTCAGGCTGACAAAGACAGAGGTGATCAGTATCAGGCACCCCAGGCCCAGGAGAAGAGAGAGATTTCCCGAAGCCTGAGAAAAGAAGGAGACGATACGAACCCGCAATGATTCCTTGGAGTGTGCAACAGGGCGGTAATAGATGTAGAGCGCAAAGACTATCGGAAGGATCATCTCCACATAGCCGCAGTACTGTGAACGGTACACCCACGGTCCGATCAGGGAAGAACTGGGCGCGTGACGAAACCAGTAAATCTTATCGGGGGATGAAAATTTCTGGAGGATTGCGCAGACTCCAACGCCTATTGCCAGCCAGGAGCAGATTTTTACCGTCTGTTTTAACCGTGCACCATTTCCGAGGAGCTGAATAGTCAGGAAATAGAAGAGCATATACGACACAATCCGTATGCACTCAAAGACAGTCGCCTTCTGATAGACCGTCAGCGGCATCCAGGGGTTGTCGGCAAGCATATCATAGACGGGCTTATAGACCTGATAGGAGGCAGGAGACAGGACTCTTACCAGGAAGACCGGCAGGGGCACTATCTGCAGCAGCATCCATCCGGTCAAAAGCAGGAGCGGAACCAACCCGGGGGCTGCGACAAGCCTTCCTGAGGTATTGATCAGGTGGATGGCAGCAAAAAGGACGGCCAGAGTGATAAGGAACTCAACGGTCAGCAGGGACCATTGTTCCACCGTACCAAAGGCCAGAGGGGCAAAGATCAGTGTACTGATAAAGAGGACATAGGGGATTTTCTTCATGAATCACATCATTCGCTGTCCTTGGCATAATAGGTCGTATACCCGTAATAGTAGCCTTTGTTATTGCTTTTGCTTTGACCGTTCAAAACAAAACCCAGCAAATGACAGCGAATATCCGTCAGCTTCTTCAGTCCGCTCTGCAGCATTTCATAGGTGGTCTTGCCTGCACGCACCACCACGATGGTGCCATCGACAATCTGTGTCAGGGCAAGGGCATCGGTAACACTCTGGATAGGCGGTGAGTCGAGAAGGACAAAATCAAAATTTTCCGCCATCTTCTCAACGAGAACCTTCAACCGTCTGGACCCGATCAATTCAGCCGGATTGGGTGGAATAGGCCCTGAAGAAATAACGTAGATCTCTTCGCCGGGCACCTTCCGGATACTGGCCTCATTCAGGTTCCCGGTCAGATAGGTCGTCAGCCCCTTTTCGTTATCCATCGCGAATATCGAGTGGATCCGAGGTCTTCGAAGGTCACAATCTATAATCAGGACCTTGTTGTCCTTCTGGCTGAGAATCCGGCCGATGTTTAAGGTCGTCGAGGTCTTCCCCTCCTTTGCCCCCATGCTGGTCACTAAAATAGTCTTAGGCGGATGCTCGGCCGACGACAGCAGCAAGCCGGATCTGATCAGACGGTAACTTTCAGTAATGGGAGACAAGGGCTGCTGCAGTACGTATGATTCAATACTCTTTCCTTCTTCTTTGACCTGTTCGACAGTTCCAAGAACCGTGTGTCCGTACCGGTTTTCCAGATCCATCTCTGATTTTACCGTATTATCCAGATATTCGACAAGAAAGGCTGTTCCAATCCCCGCCATCATCCCCAGGATCAGGCCCAGGACAAGATTTCGCTTCGTGTTGGGTTTGGAGGGTGCGCCAGGGTAAGAGGCATTTTGCATCACCCAGACATTCACGCTCTGTGATTGCTCCGTCGCGCCTTCTTTTTTGATACTGGCAGTAAGCGCCTCATAGACCACCCTGTTGGAATCGACATCCCTCTTCATTATGGAATATTGGATGAACTTTTCATTCAGGTTGAGAAGTTCATTTTTGGTCGTGGTCAGCAGTTCCTGCAGATTGCTCTCCTGGGATTTTGCCAGTTCATAGGAGTTCTTCGTTGTCGCAATGACCCGGTTTATCTCGGACTGCTGTTGGTTCAGAAGTTCGCCCAGTTCATCGTTGGCCTTCACCATGATGGGGTGTCTGGCACCGTACTTTGTCGACAATTCCTTTATATTCTGTCGTGCCTTGAAAATCGCATCACGAAGGCTGCCCAGGACCGGATTTGAAGCAAATACCGGTATATTTACCAACTGACTGATATTTGATCCCGCCGCCTTTATCTGATTAAAGACATCCTCCAATGACTTTTTGTCGGCCTGCGCTTTGGAAAGCTGGGAGCTGAAGTCGGTCAGTTTCTGGGGATATATGGCCAGCTTGTTCTCCACGGTCACCAGGTCGTTGGCCCGCATATACTGCTGCAGTGCATTCTCCGAGACATCAAGTTTCTTTCTCTCGTCTTCGGCCTTGGCAGTCATCCATTGCAGCGCATATCTGCTGGTGGTGAGCTTCATATCCAGGATCTCATCCATATAGGCCTTGACCACGGCATCGGCTACCAGTTTGGCCATGGCCGGATGTTTGTCGCTATAGGAGATCTCAACAATCTTTGTGTTCTTTACAGGCTTCACAGCCAGGCCGCCCTGTATCATTGCGGCAATACTATCTTCTTCGGATAACGGCTCTCGCCCAAGGCTTAAACCTGATCCTGCCTTGTCTCCCGAGCCCACCGTCTTTTTCCCGGAGTCGAAGAGATTCCTGAAAAAATCGCCGATACCTTTTCTAAGCGACGAAAAGAAGGAGGAAGGATCTTCCTTTGTCGGAAGGAAATACTGTCTGTAGGCAGTAGCCAGTCTCAGATTGTCAACAACCCTTCTGGCCACCTTGGCGCTCATTATAATTGCTGACTGGGTCTCGAGAAAATCAGGATCATAAATGGAGAATTGGGAGTCCAGACCGACGGAACCACGATTCCGTTCTATCACAACCTGCGAGGAAGACGTATAGACGGGTGTTGTCGAGAAGGTTACAATAAGTGTCAGTATAAAAACAGCCGCCAGGAGTGTGAGTACGATATTCTTCCGTTTCAGGATAACGAAATAATACTCACGCAGATTTACCTCCTGCTCGCCGCCGTCATCCACAAATTGATCCTGCGCTTGATAATTCTGCATTATGTAATTCGAGTATTCAAAAAAGGAGAGGGTGGAAGGACGTTCTAAAAAAAACTTTCCGGCACAACAATCACATCATTGTGCATCACATGGGCATCAAGGCTGACATCTTCCAGCACCTTCTTCTTATTGTCCACCATCCTGACAACATTGATGCTCGACTTGGCGGCCTTGCCATTGAATCCCCCGGCAAGGGCAATCAACTTCAACACGGTGGAATCTTCGCCGCAGGGATAGGTGCCGGGCTTTGTAACCTCGCCGGTCACATAACACATGCCGGCGCTGGCGATATAGACGGTGTCCTCGTCATTGATCTGGACGTTCTGGCTCATATCACCACCCTTGACAAGGGAGACCAGATTGATAACGGTAACATCATCCTTCCCGGCCACCTTCCGCTTGATCGTCGCGGTATCCCCGGCATCCTTATCGAACCCTCCGGCCTTGGAGATAAGCTCAAGAAAAGTTGTCGGGCCGTTGAGTTCGATCAACCCCGGGTTTCTGACATTACCCAGGATGACAACCTTCTTACTGCGAAATTCATCGACAAAGACATTGACCTGAGGGTTGACAATGTACCCGTTGGCAAGCAGATGGGTCAATTTATCAGTGATGGCAGAGACGGACAGCTTGTTGACATTAACCTGTCCCAGCAACGGCATCACTATGGTGCCATTGCTGGAAACACGTACCTTGGTCTTCAGGTCATCGTTATCATAGACCGTAACGCTTAAAACATCACCGGGACCGACCAGATAATCCTCGCCTGCAACCTTGGAAATATCCAAGACCATCAACAAAAAGACAAAAATAAAATAGAGTACTTTTTTCACACGCTCAATTCCCGATCCAGTTGAGATATTCTGCCTGAAACCAGTTCCCCAAGGAAACCAGCCTCCAGTCCACGCATCCTATAAGGCAAACTTCAGGTTAAACAATAGGGTGTCCGCTTGATACGAGAACGGACTGTATGTGGAATCACGATTGTCATATTCAAAGGCCACCTCTCCCGTCAACCAATCACGAAAATGATACTGCACTGCAGGCCGCAGAAAAATCCTGTTTTGGTCGGCGGTTGGCTGTGCAGGTAATTCCGCATAATCAGCATTCTCATAGAGGGCATCCAGACTGCCGCTGATCTTGTTGGTGTAGTACTGTGCGTACCCAAATCTTGCCCCTGTGACCAGTTTACCAGAGGCAATGGTGTAATCGGTCTCCTCATCCATTCTGTAGAGATCCAGAGTCAATTTGGTCTTGATCGTGGGCCTGTACTCGGTCTGCACATCAACGGCCAGGCCGCTGAAATCTTTCCGGCCTGGACCACTGTTATCAAAGTTTCTTGTCTGTAGGCCGCCCTTGGCCAGGATGGATAGTTTTTTGGTGGTATCCCACTTTATGCCGCCGAAAATGAAATTCTGGGTATTATCATTGGCCGAATCGGTATCGTAATGGACGTCAACAAGCTTGTCTTCCAGGAAAAATGCGGTCTTCACACTATACTTATAATATTGATAGAGGTCTAGGGCGTTATCGACCCTGTTCCTGAAAGAATAACCGGAATCAAAATCCATCACGAAGTTTGAATATTCAAGCTTTGTCCGGAATTTCTCCGTCATATTCCAGTCTACAGTGCCAAGCATTAAGTTTGAGTTATATTTGGCCTGCTGTCCAGGCACACTGGTGCTGAACCCTTCTTCACCATGACGATATTGCTCAACAAGCTGTAAGGACAGTCCACTCGGCATATTGTACCTGACCATGCCCTCCAGGACTGCACCGGTACTGTTCAAATCAGAATTAGTGGAGTAGTAATTCAGATCCATACCTGCCCGTGCATAGGCTTGTATCCTGTCCGTTCCCTCATGGTCTTTAAATTGGGACTGAAATCCGCCGGGAGCAGTATTAGTAGGATTTATGGCCACCGGAATCTCTTTCTTCCCTGGCACGGCAAACCAGATACCGGGAGAAATACTCGTAGTCGAGCTGCTGGTTGTATTACTGTGTACACGATAAAAATTATCAGTGAACGCCTCTTGCAGCGTGACATACGGGTGAACATAGCCCCCTTTCAGGCCGAAGAGACTGGCGCCTTCCCCCGTGCCTGTTTCTTCCGGCAGCAATGAACCCTGCCCGGTGGCGCTTTGCCCCATAGGCACGTCCTGGCCATCCTGCGATGCAGGCTTAATATCATTGGCTGCCACAACGGCCAATTTGTCAATCTGCATCGCCTGCACATTACCGCTCAGGACGAGCCCGCAAAAAGCAGCAAGGCCTGAACACAAAATAAATGATCCTCGGTATCTCATATCCCCACCCCTTTAGTTTTCGAAAATCTTTACAACCGGCATTGCAGGAAAAACAAAAAACAAGGCTGATCCGTGGCTATCGGATCAACCTTGTTAAAATATTCACCGTATCTGTCGACGCCCTACCCTTTGCTGGCCCTTAGACAGAGCTGAACCTCTCAAAGCCTCGATGGACTCGCAGGTACCGGCGGTACCGGGCTCGGCGGTGTAAAGGCCACGTCGTCGGCAATAGGCGTATAGGGTTGAACG
>JAJYAX010000085.1 GCA_021779275.1 Deltaproteobacteria bacterium
GCCGTTGAGCGGCCGCAGGGAGGTGCCGATCATCCCATGGGTATCCTCGACACCCTCCTGGAAACAGAGGATGCCGGTCAGAATCCGCCCTTGGACCCTGTGGTCCTCCAGGGAGTCAATGGCCGATCTGCGATTGGTGATATCCCGGGCGCTCTCCCCCTTGTAGAGATAGATCAGACTGCCGTCATGGAGGGTGACCTCCTGGGTGGAGCCTTCGGCGTATTCGGTGGTGATCTCCTGGCGCAGCGGGATAAAGTCCAGGGTGCCGGTGGCCTCGGCATGGTCCCGGACGTATTGATAGCTCTTGGTTGAGGCGGTGGTGTTGTTGAAGGTGACGCAGGGAGAGATCACATCGACCAGGGAGAAACCTTTATGGGATATGGCCGCCTTTAAGAGAGGCACCAGCTGGTTTTTGTCCCCGGAAAAGCCGCGGGCGACAAAGCCCGCGCCCAGCTGGATGGCAAGTTCACAGAGGTCGATGGATTCAAAGGGATTGGGTGCGCCCTTTTTACTGGTCGAGCCCCTGTCGGCGGTGGCCGAGTCCTGACCTTTGGTCAGGCCGTAGCAGCCGTTGTTCATGACGATATAGACCATGTTCAGATTCCGCCGGACCACATGGGCGAACTGGCCCATGCCGATGGAGGCGGTATCCCCGTCGCCGGAGACCCCCAGATACACAAGATCCCTGTTGGCCATATTGGCGCCGGTGGCAATGGACGGCATGCGGCCATGCACCGCGTTAAATCCGTGCGACCTGCCCAGGAAATAGGCGGGCGTCTTGGACGAACAGCCGATGCCGGACATCTTCACTACCCTGTGCGGTTCCAGCGGCAGCTCGTAGCAGGCCTGGATGATCGCATTGCTGATGGAATCGTGACCGCAGCCGGCGCAGAGGGTGGAAAGGGCGCCTTCGTAGTCCCGCCGGGTAAAGCCGAGGGCGTTGGGCGGAAGATCCGGGTGACAGAATTTCGGGCGGGCATATGACATGGTAATCCTCGTTTCTATGAATTCCTGGCCGTCATGGCCTCGTTGATCTGTTCGCAGATGGACCGGGCGGTGATGGGCAGACCGTCAAAATGCAGGACCGGCAGCAGTTTTGAGGGCGGCAGCTCGCTCTCGGCCAGCAGGAGCTTGCGCATCTGGGCATCCCGGTTCTGCTCGATCACAAAGACCATCTCGTGCCTGTTTATAAAGTCCATGACCTCCTGCTGAAAGGGAAAGGCCCGGAGCCGGAGGCTGTTGATCGTCATCCCCTGGCTCCTCAGGATGTCGATGGCCTCATAGGAGGCATGGGTGCTGGAGCCGTAAAATATCGCCCCTATCCCGGCCGCAGGATCCTGGGTCTTTTCATGCGGAGCCGGCGCCAGTCCCCTGGCGGTCTCCCATTTGCTCAGCAGGCGGTTCATGCCTCGTTCGTAGGTTACCCCATCCTCGGTGTAGGTGGCATATTCGTTATGGGAGGAGCCGCGGGTGAAGTAGGAGCCCTTGGTCGGGTGGGCGCCCGGGTAGGTCCGGTAGCCTATCCCGTCGTGATCGACGTCCAGGTAGCGGCCCCATTCCTTCAGCCCATCCAGGTCGGTTGCGGTCAGGACCTTGCCCCGGTCATAGCGGCGGCTGTCATCCCAGGAGAGCTGCGCGCTGACCGAATCGTTCATGCCGAGATCCAGGTCGCTCATGATGAGCACCGGCGTCTGCAGACGCTCGGCCAGATCGAAACCGTCGGCCATCATGTCGAAACACTCCTTGGGGTCACAAGGAAAAAGCAGGACATGCCGGGTGTCGCCATGCGAGGCATAGGCCGCGGCCAGGATATCGGACTGCTGGGTCCTGGTCGGCATGCCGGTACTGGGTCCCGCCCTCTGGATATCGGCCAGGACCACCGGTATCTCGGCGAAGTAGGCAAGCCCCAGGAATTCGCTCATCAGCGACAGGCCCGGTCCCGAGGTGGCGGTAAAGGCGCGGGCCCCGTTCCAGGCGGCCCCGATCACGATGCCGATGGCGGCCAGTTCGTCTTCGGCCTGGATGATGGCGGCCTTTTTCAGGTCCGAATCCGGCTCCAGACGGTATTTTTTGGTGAATTTTTCGAAGGCCTCGATGACCGAGGTGGAGGGGGTGATCGGATACCAGCCGGCCACCGTCGCCCCGGCGTAGACCGCGCCCAGGCCCAGGGCGCTGTTCCCGTCCATCAGGATCATGCCTGCGGTGCGGTCGCTTGGCGTAATCGAAAGCAGGCAGGAATCCGGGTGGTGGTCTCTGGCATAGTTAAAGCCAAGCTCCAGGGCCTGAATATTGGGTTCGGCAAGCTGAGGCTTTTTGCTGAACTGGCTTTTAAGCGAAGAGATAAAGACCTCGGTTCCCATATCCAGAAGGTAGGCCAGCGCCCCGACATAGACGATATTTTTCAGCAATTGCCGCAGGCGTGGATTCTCCACCTCCCGGTTGCAGATCTCGGTCAGCGGAATATCGATAACGGTTATATCCGTCCGGGTGAAGTCGTCGGGCAGCGGTCTGGTGGAGTCAAAGAGGAAATAGCCGCCGGGCAGGACCTCCTGGTAATCCTGACGCAGGGTCTGGCTGTTGACGGCCACCACCACGTCCGCCCCGCCCCGCCGTCCCAGATAGCCATGCTCATTGATTCGGACCTCGTACCAGGTCGGCAGGCCCTGGATGTTGGACGGAAAGATATTCTTCGGGCTGACGGGAACCCCGAGCCGGAAGACCGCCTTGGCAAAGAGGTTGTTGGCGCTGGCCGACCCCGAGCCGTTGACATTGGCAAACCGGATAACGCAGTCGTTGATGCTGGTGATCTTCTTCATTATTGACCCGCTGTTGCACTTTTATAAAGACATTTGATCATTTCCCAGGCCGCCGTCGGGCACCGCTCGGCGCAGAGGCCGCAGTGCAGACAGACATTTTCGTCCTTGACCATAATTCTGCCCGTCTTCAGGACCTCGGAGACATAGAGATCCTGACTGGTGTTTCGGGCGGGCATACTGAGGCGGGAACGGAGGTCCACTTCGTCGCCGTTGTTGATAAAATTGATGCAGCTTGTCGGGCAGACATCGACACAGGCGTCGCATTCAATGCATTCCTTGAAAGAAAATACGGTCTGTACGTCACAGTTCAGGCAGCGCTCCGCCTCGGTCTTCCCGGTCTTTTTGCTGAAGCCCAGTTCCACCTCCAGCATCCTGTCCTCGATGGATTTCACCGTCGCAACCGTCGGGACGTGCTGGCGGGCCTCATCGGTGACCTGGCTGTCATAGATCCAGTCGTGGACGCCCATCTTCTGACTGGAGAGGGTCACGCCGGGGCCGGGTCTGTCAAACAGATCTTTCCCCCGGCAGAAGAGATCCATGGAGATGGCCGCCTGGTGTCCATGGGCGACGGCGGTGATCACATTGCGGGGACCGAAGGCGGCATCCCCGCCGAAAAAGACCTGGGGCAGGGTGGATTGCAGGGTCACCTCGTCGATCAGCGGCAGCCAGTGATTTTTGAGCTTCAGGCCGAGTTCTTTTTCTATCCAGGTAAAGGCATTCTGCTGGCCGACAGCCAGGAGGACCTCATCGCAGGCGATAAAGAGCGGATCTGCTCCGTCCTGTTTGAAATGCATGCCGGTAAGCCTGCCGTCCCGCACGACAAACTCCAGGGGCGTCAGGCCTTCCATGATCGGGATATCCTCCTTCAGGGCATCCTCGATCTCCCAGGGCGAGGCCTTCATCTCGGCGCGACCGCCCCGGATGATGACGCGGACATCCTTTCCCCCCAGTCTTCGCGCCATCCGGCAGCAATCCATGGCGGTATTGCCGCCGCCGATAATGAGCGTGGTGGCGCCGACCTTCTCAATATGGCCGTAGGCCACCGCCGCCAGCCACTCTATGCCGACATGGATGCTCGCTCCGCCTTCCTGTCTGCCGGGCAGGCGGGGGAGATCGCGGCCGCGCGGGGCGCCGGTGCCGATAAAGATCGCGTCATAGCCCTTTTGCAGAAATTCCTTCATGCTTCTGATCCGGCAGTTGAAAAAGGTGGCGACCCCCATATCCAGGATATAGTTGATCTCTTCGTCCAGGACCTCCGCCGGCAGACGGAAGGAGGGAACCTGGCTGCGCATGAAGCCTCCGGCCGAGGATTGCTCGTCGTAGAGGTCGACCTGGTAGCCAAGCGGCATCAGATCGCAGGCGACGGTGAGTGAGGCCGGGCCGCCGCCTATCAGGGCGATTCTTTTGCCGTTCTTCTCCGTGGGGATCTTGGGCAGCCGCGCCCTGATGTCATCCTTGAAATCAGCCGCGACCCTTTTCAGACGGCAGATCGCCACAGGGTCTTTTTCCACCCGGCCCCTCCGGCAGGCGGGCTCGCAGGGACGGTCGCAGATCCTGCCCAGCACGCCGGGAAAGACGTTGGAGCGCCAGTTGATCATATAGGCGTCCGCATACCGGCCGGCCGCGATCAACCGGAGATACTCAGGGACCGGAGTATGGCTCGGGCAGGCATATTGACAGTCGATGACCTTATGAAAATATTCGGGATGTTGGATATCTGTCGGTTTCAATGCAATCTCACCTGGGTAAAAGAAAGTATGAATATCCCTTGAAAAAGGATTGGACACGTCCTGCCTGCGCGGTCAGGACCGACCACCTGGATGTTATTAAACCATATTTGCCGGGTATTTTGAAAACATATCAGAGCACACCCTATAATTTTTCCGGCGAATTTTCTTTTGCAGCCGCCGGCAGCAGGGCGGACAGGACGATTGCCAGAATGGCCATGCCGGCGGCCATGAAAAAACTTCCGGAAAAACTGCCTGTGGCCTGGGCCAGGACTCCCGCCAGGTAAGGGCCTGTGATCTGGCCCAGGCCGAAAATAAAGGTCACGAAGCCGAAGATGGCGGCAACCTGCCGGTAGCCGGCGTAATCGCCGACGATGGCGGCCATGATCGACGGGATGCTCCAGGCCACGATGCCGAAACAGCCGATGGAGAGATAGAGAAAGATCTCCGGCAGATCCAGGGCCATGAAGAGGTAGGCCGTCGCCTGGATTGCAAAGACCGTGATCAGCGCGGCCTTTCTGCCGAAACGGTCGGAAAAAGTGCCGAAGACCGGACCGGAAAAGAGACTCAGCAGGCCGACCCAGGACCAGAAATGCCCGGCCACGGATTCGGGAAAGCCCTTTTCCCGGACCAGGGCGGTGACGATGAAGGTGGCATAGATGACATAGGTGAAGCCGAAGAGAAAATAGATAGCCGCACAATGAAGGACTATGGGCGATCTGAGCGTAACATCCCGGAGGTGTTCGCGGGCGGCGGCAGGTCTCGTCTCCGAATCGATGGGCTCAAGGCCCAGTTCCTGGGGGGTGTTGCGGATGACCTTGAAGCAGATGGCGGCCGCCAGAATGACGGCGCCGCCGAGTGCAAACCAGCTGATCCGCCAGCCATCGGCGTACAGGCCGTTCAGCTGCGGGACCAGCCAGCCGGACAGGACGATGGCAAGCCCGCTGCCGATCACGATAAAGCCTGCCGCCCTGCCCCGCTTCCGGCTGGTGAACCAGACCGAGACCAGCGCCATGATAGGAATATTGGCCATGGCGCTGCCGATGCCCGTCAGTATATAGAAAAATACCAGGACGGAAAGACTGCTGGCCAGGCCCACTGCAATCATTGAGAGGCCCACCAGTAAGAGGGAGGCCCCGATCAAGGCCCTGGCCCCGATGGTCTTCATCAGCCTGCTGCTGAGCAGGATGCCTGCCAGGTAGCCGATGAAGTTCGAGGTGCTGACCAGTCCCATCTGGGCATAGGACAGGTGGAGGGCGCGGCCCATGGAGGGCAGCAGCATGCCCAGCGAAAATCGCCCCAGGCCCAGGCAGGAAAAAATGCAGAGGGTGCCTGCGGCGACGATATACCAGCCGTAATGGACGGCTGGTCCGGCCTGGTTTGTTTTTGCTGTCATGTCTGGCGTTCAGCGGCCGGGGCAGGCCCTTTTGCCGTCAATCCTCCGGGACGATCCGGACGGCGCCCTTGTCGGCGGAGGCGGCGAGGAGCGCATAGGCCTTCAGGGCAGGGGAAACCTGGCGATTGCGGCCCACCGGTTTGAAGGCCAGGGGGCCTTTTTTCTCTTCTTTTAGGCGGCGTCGGGCGAATTCCGCCTCGCTCACCACGGCATGGATCTTCCGGGCCGGGATATCGATCTCGATGATATCCCCATCCTCCACCAGGCCGATGGCGCCGCCGGCTGCTGCCTCGGGGGAGACATGGCCGATGGACAGACCCGAGGTGCCGCCGGAGAAACGGCCGTCGGTGATCAGCGCGCATTCCTTGCCCAGGTGCATCGATTTCAGATACGAGGTCGGGTAGAGCATCTCCTGCATGCCGGGTCCGCCCTTGGGGCCTTCATAGCGGATGACCACCACGTCTCCGGCCTTGATCGTGCCGTCTAAGATCGCCTCGCAGGCAGTCTCCTGGGAGGAGAAAACCCGGGCTGCGCCCTTGAATCTGAAGATGGACGGATCGACGCCCGCAGTCTTGACGATGCAGCCGTTTTCGGCGATATTGCCGGAGAGGACGGCCAGCCCGCCGTCTTTGGTGTAGCAATGCGCCATGTCTCTGATGCAGCCACTTTCCCGGTTCAGGTCGGCCTCTTCATACATGGTCTCCTGAGACCCCAGGACCAGATTCCTGCCGCCGCCGGCGGGGGAACTCAGATAGAGACTTCGTGCCATGGGCGAGCAGGTCGCACCTCCGATATCCCAGACGGCCAGGGCCTCTTTCAGGTTCGGGGCGTCC